>NZ_JAJDMI010000047.1:0-27784 GCF_020593505.1 Blautia sp. DFI.3.45 | reverse complement strand
CAATATTAATTTGGTTAAAATAAACAATTTAAAATGTTTTTCAGACACGCTCTAGTATTCTTCCAATAAATCTCGCCTTTTTATTTCCAAATAAAGCAGTTGTTTCTGAAGTAGTAAATGGAAGCAAAACAACAGTGACCCCCATTACTATAATTCCACTTCCAATCATGCAATTGCTGCTTGACACAACACCATAAAACATAGCTAAAAACCCTAAAATAATGCCCGAAATGAAATACTTAATTTTATGTCTATCTTTTTCAATTATCTTTCTATAGCTGTTTTCGCACTCACTGCTACAAAATTCCAAATTACTATCTAATTCTTTGCCACAATATCTACATTTTTTCATAGTAACTTCCTCGATAATTTTCAAAATTTTATCCAAAAGCTCTCGATTTGTCTTTACTTTATTCTACCATAGTTCATTTTAAAATACTATTCCAATACACACAAAACAGAAAAAAGCGATCCTTTTCGACCGCCTATTTCCACCTACATATATATCGTATTTTTCACTACAATTTCTTCTGCACTGGATTTTATATTAATCATTAATCTAACCCACTTCATCTGATCCTGTGCCTTTAATTCTTCCGTCGCACCCTGTTTTTTCACCATCTGTTCCATAAGTATTTCCACCTGCTTTCTGGCTTCCTGATCAATCTGATTCAGGTGTTCCGTCAGCTTTCCAGTCAATAGCAAGTATTGATATTTTGCTGATCTGTGTTCCTTCAGGAACTGTTTTCGCAACATTCCATATTTTCCATATATCGGTTCTTCTTCATTCAACAGCAAAGATTTCATCAAATATCCATATTTTAATATAGAATTATTTTTCATAATTTTTATGTTTCCAGGCAACAGAAAAACCCCGGAAACCTTACGGTTCCGGGGTATCTTACGTTTGGACACAATGTACCTTGCGGTACTCAATATATATAATTTAAGATGTTATGCTAAAATTATTCGATAACTGTAGCAACACGTCCTGATCCTACAGTACGTCCACCTTCACGGATAGCGAAAGTAAGACCCTGAGCCATAGCGATTGGGTGGATCAGTTCGATTGTCATTTCGATGTTATCTCCAGGCATGCACATTTCTGTTCCTTCTGGAAGGTTGCAAACACCTGTTACGTCTGTTGTTCTGAAGTAGAACTGTGGACGATAGTTGTTGAAGAATGGAGTATGACGTCCACCTTCATCTTTTGTCAGAACGTAAACCTGAGCTGTGAATTTTGTATGGCATGTAAGTGTTCCTGGTTTAGCAAGAACCTGTCCACGCTCGATTTCGTTTCTCTGAACACCACGAAGAAGTGCACCGATGTTATCACCAGCCTGAGCTTCATCAAGGAGTTTACGGAACATTTCGATACCAGTTACAACAACTTTACGTGTTTCTTCTTTGATACCAACGATTTCAACTTCGTCAGATACGTGAAGTACACCAGCCTCTACTCTACCAGTAGCAACTGTACCACGACCTGTGATAGAGAATACATCCTCTACAGGCATTACGAATGGTTTATCTGTGTCACGCTGTGGGTCTGGAATGTAGCTGTCAACAGCATCCATAAGTTCCATGATCTTGTCTCCCCACTCGCTACTCGGATCTTCAAGAGCTTTAAGAGCTGATCCACGGATAACCGGGATGTCATCTCCTGGGAAGTCATACTCGCTTAAGAGTTCACGGATTTCCATTTCTACCAGTTCAAGAAGTTCTTCATCATCAACCATATCACATTTGTTCATGAATACAACGATGTAAGGAACACCTACCTGACGGGAAAGAAGGATGTGCTCTTTAGTCTGAGCCATAACACCATCTGTAGCAGCAACAACGAGGATAGCACCATCCATCTGAGCTGCACCTGTGATCATGTTCTTAACGTAGTCAGCATGGCCTGGGCAGTCAACGTGTGCATAGTGTCTATGCTCTGTTTCATACTCAACGTGTGCTGTAGAAATTGTGATACCACGTTCTCTTTCTTCCGGAGCTTTATCGATATTAGCGAAATCTGTAGCTGTGTTACCAGCAACTCTTTCAGACAGAACTTTTGTGATAGCTGCTGTTAAAGTTGTTTTACCATGGTCAACGTGTCCGATGGTACCAATGTTACAATGCGGTTTTGTTCTCTCAAACTTAGCTTTTGCCATTTTAAAACGTCCTCCTTAAAACATTTGGCTCTTATATTATTATAGAGCGCCTTTTTCGGTTTTAAACTTGCTATCCTTGATTATATTGCATAACCGGAATATTTGCAAGCATTTTATACAATTTGATAAGTTTCACACTATAAACAGTGTATTATTATCAATTGTTGTATCATTACAGTTCACACATTACTGAGAACATAGTGAACAGTAACTTTATATCTCCTACACCCTGCCGGCTTTAAATACCGGCAGACTGCAGATGATCAATAATTATCAGTCTTTCTTAGAAAGGATTTTTTCCTGTACAGACTTCGGAACCTGCTCATATTTCTCAAAGAACATAGAGTAGTTACCACGTCCCTGTGTTCTGGAACGAAGGTCTGTAGCATATCCGAACATTTCGGAAAGCGGTACATATCCGCGGATCATCTTACCACCGCCGATATCTTCCATACCCTCGATACGTCCACGACGGGAGTTGATATCACCGATTACATCACCCATGTAATCTTCAGGTGTTGTAACCTCTACCTTCATGATCGGCTCAAGAAGTACAGGAGCTGCTTTCTGCATAGCATCCTTGAATGCAAGAGAACCTGCAATGTGGAATGCCATTTCAGAAGAGTCGACTTCATGGTAAGAACCATCATATACGTTAGCATATACGCCAACTACCGGGAATCCGCCAAGGATACCGGCTTTCATAGCCTCTTCGATACCTTCGCCAACTGCAGGGATGTATTCCTTCGGAATAGCACCACCAACAACTGTGGATTCGAACTTGTACAGTTCTTCTCCGTTGGCATCCATAGGCTGGAATTTAACTTTACAGTGACCATACTGTCCACGACCACCGGACTGTTTTGCATACTTGCTGTCTACATCAACAGGTTTGGTGATTGTTTCTTTGTAAGCAACCTGAGGAGCACCTACGTTAGCCTCTACCTTGAATTCACGAAGGAGACGGTCAACGATGATATCCAGATGAAGCTCACCCATACCAGCGATAATGGTCTGTCCTGTTTCCTGATCTGTATGTGCACGGAATGTCGGGTCTTCTTCTGCAAGTTTTGCAAGAGCTTCACCAAGTTTACCCTGTCCAGCTTTAGTCTTAGGCTCGATAGCCAGCTCGATAACTGGTTCTGGGAATTCCATGGACTCCAGGATTACCGGATGCTGCTCGTCACAGATTGTATCACCAGTTGTTGTGAATTTAAATCCGATCGCTGCAGCGATATCACCGGAATATACTTTATCAAGTTCCATACGTTTGTTAGCATGCATCTGAAGGATACGTCCAACACGTTCTTTCTTGTCCTTAGTAGCGTTAAGTACATAAGAACCGGAATTCATTGTACCGGAGTATACACGGAAATATGCAAGTTTACCAACGAATGGGTCTGTCATGATCTTAAATGCCAGAGCTGAGAATGGTTCTTCATCAGAAGAATGTCTCACTACTTCGTTACCGTCCAGATCAGTTCCCTGGATTGGAGGAATGTCTGTAGGAGCCGGCATATACTCAAGGATAGCATCAAGAAGCTTCTGAACACCTTTGTTTCTGTAAGCAGAACCACAGCAAACCGGAACAGCTGTACACTCGCATGTCGCTTTTCTTAATGTTGCTTTCAGTCTCTCAACAGTTGGTTCTTCACCGTCAAGATATTCCATCATTAAGTCGTCATCAAGCTCACAGATTTTCTCAATGAGCTCTGTATGATAAAGCTCAGCATCTTCCTTCATGTCTTCAGGAATATCAACGATGGAGATGTCATCACCTTTTTCATCGTTGTAGATGTAAGCTTTCATTTCGAATAAGTCAATGATTCCTTTGAAATCATCTTCTTTTCCGATTGGCAGCTGTAAGCAGATTGCGTTTTTACCAAGACGAGTCTTGATCTGCTCTACTGCACCGTAGAAGTTTGCACCAAGGATATCCATCTTGTTGATGAATGCCATACGTGGTACATTGTAAGTGTCGGCCTGACGCCATACGTTTTCAGACTGCGGTTCAACACCACCCTTAGCACAGAAAACGCCGACAGCACCGTCAAGTACACGAAGAGAACGCTCAACTTCTACTGTGAAGTCAACGTGACCTGGGGTATCAATGATGTTGATACGATGTTCCAGAGCACCTGGCTTCGGTTTGCAGTTCTCTTCCAGAGTCCAGTGACATGTTGTAGCCGCTGAAGTGATTGTGATACCTCTCTCCTGCTCCTGTTCCATCCAGTCCATGGTAGCAGTACCTTCATGAGTATCACCAATCTTATAGTTGACACCTGTATAATACAGGATACGTTCTGTAAGAGTTGTTTTACCCGCATCGATATGAGCCATAATACCAATATTTCTGGTACGCTCTAATGGATATTCTCTTCCCTCTTTAGCCAATGGATTTTCCTCCTATATTAGAAGCGATAGTGAGCAAATGCTTTATTTGCTTCAGCCATCTTGTGCATGTCTTCTTTTCTCTTAACGGATGCACCTGTGTTGTTCATTGCATCTAAAAGCTCATTTGCAAGTCTTTCTTCCATTGTTTTCTCGCCTCTTTTACGAGAGAACATTGTTAACCAGCGAAGAGCCAGTGCCTGACGTCTGTCTGCTCTTACCTCGATCGGAACCTGATAAGTAGCACCACCGATACGTCTAGCTTTTACTTCAAGAAGTGGCATGATGTTATTCATAGCCTCTTCGAAAACTTCAAGTGCTGGTTTACCAGCTTTTTCTTCGATTCTGGCGAATGCACCGTAAACAATTTTCTGTGCTACACCTTTCTTACCGTCTAACATGATGTTATTGATAAGTTTGGTAACCACTTTATTGTTGTACATTGGATCTGCCAGAACGTCTCTTTTCTGAGTATGTCCTTTACGTGGCACGTTACTTCCCTCCTTAATCATTGTGATTAAATCATCGGTACTCACGCAGATAACTATTGCATGTTCGCACTGGTAAGGTCCTATATTTAACCCGCAACCGGCAGGGTATATGGAATACCGTACAAATTCATAGTTCTAGTCTTCCGTGAATTTTCGATTGATTAATTCCTGCTGTCCTAAACAATAGGATCAGTTCTTAAAATTCTTATGAAACCTTTTTAGAATTATTTCTTTTTCGGTCTCTTAGCGCCGTATTTAGAACGGGCCTGTTTTCTGTTAGCAACACCTGCAGTATCAAGAGTACCTCTGATGATGTGGTATCTTGTACCAGGTAAGTCCTTAACCCTTCCACCACGGATAAGAACAACGCTATGCTCCTGAAGATTGTGACCTTCTCCTGGGATGTAGCTTGTTACTTCGATTCCGTTGGAAAGACGAACTCTGGCGATTTTTCTAAGAGCTGAGTTAGGCTTCTTAGGAGTTGCAGTCTTAACTGCTGTACAAACGCCACGTTTCTGTGGTGCAGACTGTTCAACTGCTTTCTTTCTTAAAGAGTTGAATGTTTTCTGGAGAGCCGGAGCTGTAGATTTCTTTACAGATGTCTGGCGTCCTTTTCTTACTAACTGGTTGAATGTTGGCATTCCATTTCACCTCCCGATTTATTTCTCCATAGATTTTTCTATGGGGCCTTGCGGTTGCTATTCGTGTAATTACGCGCAAAAAAATTAAACGCTCCTTTTGCACGCTTGCTTATTATATCCCGCAAAACTCGCACTGTCAAGGGATTTCTCGTGAATTTTACAGTATTTTTTCATATTTTTATCATAACCAAAAAATCCTTTCCTCATACACTACATCACCATATTAAACTTATCTGACAATATGCTCCCCCTCCAACCACTTTACTGCCACTTCCCCACTGCGAATCCCAGCGCCGGATAATATTTATTTTGTGTGCATTTGCAGGATGCTTAGAGATACTTAATCTGCAGAAATCTGCGTTATGAGCAGACCGTCTCACGTGTTTGAGCGAAGTTTGCAACGTAGCGAGTTTGAGAGGGCTGCTCATGCTTTTAGCAGATTTCTGCAGATTTATAGCAGTCCTAGTAAATAATGCATTTAAGACAGTTCAGCAGAGTGCGAAAGACAAGGAAGATATCTGCAGGCGTGCTGACGCACGGCAAAGATATCTGACGCAGGATTTCACACTCTGATGGGCTGGATTAAGATGCATTATTTACTAGAACTGCTATAATATCTCTTAGCGTCCGAAACCGCACACAAAATAAATATTATCCGGCGCGTCCCCTTCACTAACAATTGCATTTCCCCCTCCCTTTTATTATAATAACAACCAAAGCAGGCAAATCAACTTGCAGACACACTATAACATTCTATAAACTCAGGAAAGGACACTATAATATATGAAGAAACCCAGCATGATCAGCATCCTTCTGTTTCTGACAGGACTCCTGTGCATCATAGCCCTGATCTTCTTTAACAGGACCACACTGCACCAGATCCTCACCACTGAAAAAGAAGTCGATACAATCTCCGAACAGATCACTGCAAAACACGACGAAGTCAAACAGGCAGTAGACAATTACACTACCGCCATAGACACAGTCCAGTCAAATATCAATCGCATGAAACAAAAACAGCAAACAGCCACACAGAAGAAAACAAAAGAAAAAGCTGAAATCCCGGAAGAATCTTCATCAAAGCCTTCTGTATTCAGCCAGAACAGCACCAGCGCCCCTTCTGATTCCAGTGCCGGCGTTTTCTCCTCCGATGCCGAAACAGACGGACATATAATAGGAATCGATCCAGGGCATCAGAGTGAGTCCGTAGATATGAGTGCCCCGGAGCCCAACGGTCCCGGTTCTTCTGAAATGAAAGCAAAATGTACCAGCGGAACTCAGGGAACCTACAGCGGTGTTCCCGAATACCAGCTCAATCTGGAGGTCTCTCTTCAACTAAAGGATGAACTGGAACAGAGAGGCTATCAGGTAGTCATGACACGAACAGACAATGAAACAGCCATCAGCAACATGGAACGCGCACAATATGCTGCTGCACAGGGCGCAGAGATCTATGTCCGCATCCATGCAAACGGCGATGATTCCCATACTGCATCAGGAGCACTGACCATGTCGCCCTCTCAGAATAACCCTTATATCCCACAACTGTTTGAACAGTCTGATCGATTATCCCGATGCATCATCGATTCCTACTGTGCTGCAACAGGTTTTCAGAACCTTGGAATCCAGTACACTGATACGATGACGGGAATTAACTGGAGCACTGTTCCTGTTACGATCCTTGAAATGGGATTTATGACAAGCCAGAATGACGATCTGAAAATGAATGACACAGAATTCCAGAAAACAATGGTACAGGGAATCGCAAATGGCATTGACAGCTACTTTGCATCATGATGATGTAAGTGTCAAAAAGCATTTTGCCCCTGACTTGATATCTGCGGATTGCTACGCAGCTTCGCAGTTCCCGCAATCCTGATTACAATAATAATTACGAAAGGAAAACCGCAATGAATAAAAAGCCAAATGAAAAACCTATTTTTCTCTATATAGTGATCGGCATACTGACTGTTGCAGTGATTGCACTGGCAGCTGTTTCATTTTTATCACTGAACCATCTCGTCACACTACAGCAAAAAGTACAGACACTCTCCAAAACCGTAGAGGAGATTTCCACTGATGCAAATACCCTTATCAGTCAGGCAGATCAGTTAGATGAATTAAGAGAACAGGAAAGTTCTGTCAAGGCAGCCACCGGAGAAACATCTCCTGCACAGTCAGAATCCGCTGAACCCTCTTCAGAATCCGAACAGCAGAACGGAACACTTTCCCCTTCCTCCAACAACACATTTACCGACAACACTGATTCCAGCATGGACAATCTCCTGAAACAGGTACAGTCCCTGCTGCCGGCTGATAACGGAACCTGGTCCGTCTATGTCTGCAACCTGCCGAAAGATTCTGAAGGCATGATCAACGATACTCCCATGCAGGCAGCAAGCCTGATCAAACTGTATATTATGGGAGCTGTATACGAAAACTACGATACCCTCTCCCAGTCTCACAACGGAGACGAAATTGACAGTAATATTTCAGCCATGATCACTGTCAGTGATAATGATGCTGCCAACACTCTGGTAAACTGGCTTGGAAACGGCGATGACTCTGCAGGCATGGCAAAAGTAAATGGCTTCTGCCAGGAACATGGTTTCACCAGCACCCAGATGAACCGCCTGCTTCTCGCAAGTAAAGAAAACGGCGACAACTATACATCCGTCAAAGACTGTGGAACCTTTTTAAAGCAGATATACCAGACTGTCAATGGAACCCTTCCCGCTTCTACTCTTCCAAACGCAGATGCAATGTATTATCACTTAAAAATGCAGCAGCGTAAAAACAAGATCCCTGCACAACTTCCAGAAGGCGTCGGTACTGCCAATAAGACCGGCGAACTTGACACTGTAGAAAATGATGCAGCGATCATCTATGATACAGCCAAAGGAATTGATCTTGTAGTATGCTTTATGTCACAGGATCTTACTGATACTGGTGCAGCCCAAAGCACCATTGCTGCAGATGCACGTGCTATCTACGGATATTATAATGAATAAACACACTCTTCTGAATCTACAGTCTATCCAGATAATTGTCATAAATCAGACAGATATTCGCAACCTCCGCAGGGGACTTACTTGATTCGGTTAAAAGAAGGAGGCACATCCCTTAACGGGTTGTGCCTCCTTCTGCAAATTCAACAGGAAGAATCGTCAATGTCTCAATCTCTTCCCCTTTTATTTTCTTTAATAAAAGTTCCACAGCCTTTCGTGCCATATCCGGCACCGGCTGTACAATTGTTGATACCATTATGCCTCTTCAGCTTCCCCCTCTTCATAGGACTTCTCCCATATCTCCGAAAATACTGCCAGCGGACAGTCTGTGAGAAGGCACATGAGAAGGAAACATTCGTATGGATTTACTATGTATATCTCTCCCATTCCACATCGAAGCAGAATATCCTGAATCTCATCCAGAAAATGCTTGTATCTGTTAAAAGGATCATCATCCTCCATTTCCTGGGATACGATAAAGAATTCCAGTGTGATCAGGTCAAAGCGCTCCACCGGGAGTTTGTGGCTTAAAATATTTGTAATCCTCTGCCTGCTGAAACGCTTCTGGCTGAAATGCTTTGCCAGAATGGAGGCAGACATTTTCTTCAGATTGCCCATTTTGTTGATGGGGATTCCGCTGCAGATTACTTTTTCCACATCAGAAGGTGTAATTCTTTCTGCTGTCCACACCTTATCCCCACCTTTTTCCTCTTCATCATGCTGATACAGTCCGGCAATAATCTGCTTCGCATGATATAAAAGCTTTGTAAACTCCTGAAATGCCTGACTTTTCTCAGATATGGGATCTACTCTTTTTGATTTCAGTCGGGCAAGATAATCGATCAGTTTCTCCTCCGTATCAAGGCACAGGTTGCTTCCGTATAAAACCTGAGTATTTTCCACTTCCACAGGAGCGAGTATCTCATATTTTTTTTTCAATTCCTCTGCTTTATGATAACCCTGCTGCGTACTGTAACAATACCAGTAGATCACCTCGTCCGGATTGTAAAAATCAAAATCCTGTTCTTTCAGTACTCTTGTCAGGAAATCCGACACATCCTCTGTGGTCATTTTCAACCCAAACCCCAGAAGAAAAACAGTTTCTCTTTTTACAGATGCCTGATTCAGCCAGTTATTCACCAGTGCCGACAACTTGGTAGAGGTAGGATTCATGGATTTGGGCGTATAGGTTTCCTTAAAGGAATCTACTACGATCTCCTTATACACTTCCTGTGGAACCTCCGAGAAGGGTTCTTCCAGCTCTGCCCTTTCATAAATATATCTCTTCAGATGGTCGCCAAAGGACACCAGTTCCATCTCTTTATATAAATAGTGGAAAATAACATCCGCATCTTCGTCTTCAAAACTGTCCAGGCTTACCACCTGCCGAAATCTCTGTGCCGCCCTTCTGGTAAATTCATACTCCTGTACTTTATCAAACGCAACATTCTGTTCAAAATCCAGATCCTGCATACGGTTCTTCATGCTGCCCCACCTCTCATTTTTTATCTTTCAGATTTTTCATCCATTCTTTCATTCTGCGGACTGTATCCAGCTTCTGTACTTCACAGAGCACGATCGTCACATTATCTCTCCCACCTTTTTGGAGAGCATTTTTAAGAAGATCATTTACAATCTCCGGGATTTCCATATCCTGTGACAGAATCGCCTCTATCTCACTGTCCGAAAGCATATCTGTTACTCCATCTGAACACAGAAGATATCTGTATCCCTCCTTATGCTCGATTTCTGTCACAGAAGGTTCCAGTCTCTGCAGCTCTTCAGGAAGTCCAAGATACTGGGTTAACGGGGCTTTCCCAACTGCCGTACCACCAAAAACATGGTCTGTGGAAATCTGCTGAAGCTTACCGCCATCCATAAAATAAATCCTGCTGTCCCCAAGATTGCAGGCAAACATAGACTCTGGTGTAAAGAGGAGCATTGCCATTGTGCTTCCCATGCTCCAAATATGATGATCTGTTCCATATCTGCATACTGCCTGATTCATCTTCTCACATACATCGTCTATAAAATCTTCCGGCATATCCCTCAGCATTCTTTTATTCGCATTATAAAATTTTCCAAATTCTTCTGATGCAAGAAAGGCTGCAATCTCGCCGCAGCTTTCTCCTCCCATACCGTCAAATACCGCCATTGCCGGTGCTCTGTTACCCGAAATAATCTTTGAGCAGATACCCTTTGTTCCTTCATTGTTCACCGGAAGGGATTCCCCAAAACACCAGAAATTATCTTCATTATTTGCCCGGATATTTCCTGTATGGCAGGTATATGCACATTCAATCTGATACATTGCCATTATCTGTCTTTGTTCCTTCTCCCTTCAATGCCTTCAATGAATTGTTCCAGTATTTCTCGCCACGTTTCACGAATTCCTCATTATCTTTTTCGTTATCGTGACACTTTCCATTGGAATCGATCCATCTTATCAGTTCGCCGTCGTTATAATAATAATATTCTGAAGTTTCATCATACCAGATATATGCAAAGAATAACTTCTCTCCCCAGTAGAAATATTCTTCATAAACTCCATCTCCGGATTCTGCCGGATAGACCAGAGCTTTCATGCATTCACTCTCAATATCCAGATTTCCATCTGCCTGCTGAGTGGTCTTTACCCTTCTCAGATATCGCAGAACAGTTCCTTCTGTTCCAACCCAGTCGTAACTGTTAAGATTATCTGTGATAGTTGTTGCCTGCTCCTTGATCGTATCCAGAGCTTTGGAGAAATCTTTGGATCCGGATTTTGTGGAGCTGTATTTCTCATCATCCAAAATTGCGATCGGATTATCCTCCTGTCCTTCCTGAGCATGATCTGTACTTACTCTGTAATAGACTGCGGCCATCATAAGTATCGCTGTACCTGCCACAATTGCAAGCAATGCCCTGCGCAGCAGCTGTTTCTTCCTGCGTCTTCGCTTTCTGGCTTCCACAGCACGCGCAGATCTTATCGCAACTGTTTCTAATGGCGTTTCCTGTGGCTGTATTTTCTGTTCTGCTACAACTGACATTGTTTCTTTATCTGTAAAGCTGCTCTCAGGAACATTGTTTACAGCACGTTTTCTTTTTGCAGCATTCTGAAAATCTGATGTTTTTTTATTTCCCCGGGTATTCTGTACTGACGTATTCTGTACTGTACTTTTTCGTACGTTTTCGGCATCTGATGTAACATTCTGTGCTGCTCTGCCGTTCTGTGCAATTGCACTATATGATTCTGTTTTATCCGTTCCTGCTTTCTGAACACCGTTTTGTAACTGCCGGATTCTGCCAGATCTTCCATTTTTCAGATCATCCAGCACACCATAAAGCTCCTCCGGTGTCTGATATCTCTGTGCAGGATCATAAGCACAGGCCTTCATGATAATACGGGCAAACTGTGTTCCTGCATCCACAGGTGCACTCATCTGCTCTCCTGCAACACGCTTATTTAATGCATTTTCCTTATCCCTGTAAGTGATAAACTGTTTTTCCAGACTCATAAATGGCAGTCTGTTATGATTCATCAGCCTGTACAGCACAATCCCAAGAGAATAAATATCTACCCTGCTGTCATATTTCTCACCTTTATACATCTCAGGCGCCATATAAGAGTAAGTACCTTTCTTGGAAAATCCGCTCATGGTTCGTTCAAGTTCACGTGCAATTCCGAAATCTCCAAGCTTAAAATCGCCAAATCTGGATACAAAAATATTCTCCGGCTTGATATCCCTGTGAATGATCTTAAGTTTCCGGCAATATTCCAGTGCCTTACTCAAATCCATTCCCAGCTTTATTACCTCTTTCTCAGTAAGCTGTTTTTCCGCACAGTAATCCATAAAACTTGTCAGATATTCCATCCTTATGGAAATCTCCCATCCAATGACATCCAGATATTCCATAACCTTAAAATCTTCTACAGAGACAATGTAAGAGTTTCCTCGAAAGTATTCCATGGTACTGATTTCCTGAATACATTCCTCAACCAGATTCTGAAAATACTGTCTTGTGGACTGCTCATCCCCTGTTTCAGAACGTACGCTGTTCAACTCGCTCTGGCTTCCGGGTATATTGATGATCTTGATAGCAGAATAGAAAGATTTTCCACGTTCTGTTCTCTGTGCCTTATACACCTTTCCAAAAGAGCCTTCGCCGATTTTCTCTATGATTTTCCATTCCGGCCATGCTGAAACCGGAAGTTCTTTATCCATATTGCACCTCCATTTCTGTTCAATTTCTATTTCCTTCCCTGTCCCGGTCAATGCTTTTTACAAGCTGTTACCGGAAATAAAAATGTATATTTATCATAACTGTAAAAATACTTCACAGTTCATTACCTGCTCATAATGTACTGGTATTATAACACAAAAAGCAGTTTCTTTGTATTTTTCTCTTTTTTCGGCAATGGAATGTTCCGGAAAATAAAAGAGAACTACCTCGCCGGCAAAATCTGTCGGCACAGATAGTTCTCTTGTGAATTCATATCAAATCAGTCCGGATAAGTTATCTACTCCGTTGGATCATTCGTTGTCTTCTGCATCGTCTGAAGCCTGATCAGCAGCTTCGTCCTCAGCAGCCTCTTCTTCATCAGATTCTTCAACATCGAATTCTTCGTCTTCCGGAAGTTCTTCATCCATTGTGATCATCTCATCATCTTTGATTTCTTCATCTTCCGTAAGTTCTTCGGCTATATCTTCAACCTTTACTTCCGGTTCAGGCATTGTGCTGTTGAGTCTTACATCTCTGTAGCGTTTCATACCGGTACCTGCAGGAATCAGTTTACCGATGATTACGTTCTCTTTCAGACCGATCAGCGGGTCAACTTTACCCTTGATAGCGGCTTCAGTCAGAACTTTAGTTGTTTCCTGGAAGGAAGCGGCTGACAGGAAGGAGTTTGTAGCAAGAGATGCCTTGGTAATACCAAGCATAACCTGTTTTCCATCTGCAGGCTGTTTGCCTTCTTTTTCCATCTGCTCGTTAACGTCCTCGTATTCAAGGAAGTCAACCAGTGTTCCAGGAAGGAATTCTGTATCTCCGTTATCTTCGATACGGATTTTCTTCAGCATCTGACGAACGATAACTTCGATATGCTTATCGCTGATCTCAACACCCTGGAGACGATATACACGCTGTACTTCACGGATCATATAATCCTGAACTGCACGTACACCCTTAATTCTCAGGATATCATGTGGATTTACGCTACCTTCTGTAAGTTCATCACCTGCTTCAAGGATCTGTCCGTCTGTGATCTTGATACGGGATCCGTATGGAATAAGGTAAGTCTTGGATTCACCTGTTTCCTGATCTGTAACGATAACTTCACGTTTCTTCTTAGTGTCATTGATAACAGCAACACCAGGAATCTCTGTGATGATGGCAAGACCTTTCGGCTTTCTTGCCTCAAAAAGCTCCTCGACACGAGGAAGACCCTGTGTGATATCTCCACCGGCAACACCACCACTGTGGAAAGTACGCATGGTAAGCTGTGTACCTGGCTCACCGATAGACTGAGCAGCGATGATACCGACAGATTCACCAACCTGTACCGGCTCGCCGGTTGCAAGGTTCGCACCGTAACATTTCGCACAGATACCAACTTTACATTTACATGTAAGGATTGTACGGATCTTAACTTTCTCGATAGACCCGCCTGTCTGGTTGTCCACGCCTTCTTTCATGATGCGGGCAGCACGTTTCGGTGTGATCATATGGTTGGCTTTTACGATAACTTCGCCATCTTTATTCTTAATTGTCTCACAGGAGAAACGACCTGTGATACGCTCCTGAAGTCCTTCGATCTCTTCTTTACCATCTACAAAAGATTCTACATACATACCTGAGATCTCATCTCTGTTTTCACAGCAGTCTGTCTCACGTACGATCAGATCCTGAGAAACGTCAACCATACGTCTTGTCAGGTAACCTGAATCGGCTGTACGAAGAGCTGTATCGGACATACCTTTACGTGCTCCATGTGCAGACATGAAGTATTCCAGTACGTCAAGACCTTCACGGAAGTTTGACTTGATAGGCAGCTCGATGGTGTGACCGGTTGTATCGGCCATCAGTCCTCGCATACCTGCAAGCTGTTTGATCTGTTTATCGGAACCACGGGCACCGGAGTCAGCCATCATGAAGATGTTGTTGTATTTATCAAGACCGGTCAGCAGAGCATGTGTAAGCTCATCGTCAGTCTTCTTCCATGTATCAACAACTTCTTTGTAACGCTCTTCCTCGGTGATAAGACCACGTTTATAGTTCTTTGTGATAAGGTCTACAGTATCCTGAGCCTGTTTGATCATTTCCGGTTTCTGAGGCGGAACTGTCATATCGGCAATGGCAACAGTCATGGCTGCACGTGTGGAATATTTGTAACCTGTAGCTTTGATCGCATCAAGAACCTCAGCAGTCTTTGTAGCACCGTGAGTATTGATAACTTTTTCAAGAATCTGTTTCAGCTGTTTCTTGGCTACCAGGAAGTCAACCTCAAGAAGAAGTTCATTTCCCGGAACACTTCTGTCTACGAAACCAAGATCCTGTGGAAGGATTTCGTTAAACAGGAAACGTCCAAGTGTAGATTCTACTGTACCGGTCAGAACGGATCCGTCCGGCATTGTCTTGCTGCAGCGAACATGGATTCTGGACTGCAGTGTGATTACTTTATTCTCATAAGCAAGGATTGCTTCGTTTACGCTCTTGAAGAACTTGCCTTCACCCTTGTTTCCAGGTCTTTCCTGAGTCAGATAGTAGATACCAAGTACCATATCCTGTGAAGGAACGGCTACAGGACCACCATCAGAAGGTTTCAGCAGGTTGTTCGGTGATAACAGAAGGAAACGGCACTCTGCCTGTGCTTCCTGTGAAAGCGGAAGATGTACGGCCATCTGGTCACCATCGAAGTCAGCGTTGAATGCGGTACAAACCAGCGGATGCAGTTTGATCGCTTTACCTTCTACAAGGATCGGTTCGAATGCCTGGATACCAAGACGATGCAGTGTAGGTGCTCGGTTCAGCATAACCGGATGTTCTTTGATAACATCCTCCAGAACATCCCATACAGCAGGCTCCAGCTTCTCAACCATTTTCTTGGCGTTCTTAATGTTGTGTGAAGTTCCGTTGGCAACAAGCTCTTTCATAACGAAAGGTTTGAACAGCTCAATGGCCATCTCTTTCGGAAGACCACACTGATAAATCTTAAGTTCCGGTCCTACAACGATAACGGAACGTCCGGAATAGTCAACTCGTTTACCGAGAAGGTTCTGACGGAAACGTCCGGATTTACCTTTCAGCATATCAGAAAGGGATTTCAGGGCTCTGTTTCCAGGACCTGTTACAGGACGTCCGCGACGACCGTTGTCGATCAGGGCATCAACAGCTTCCTGAAGCATACGTTTCTCGTTACGAACGATAATATCCGGTGCGCCTAATTCCAGAAGTCTCTTCAGACGGTTGTTACGGTTGATGATTCTTCTGTAAAGGTCATTTAAGTCAGATGTAGCGAAACGTCCTCCATCCAGCTGAACCATAGGACGAAGATCCGGCGGGATTACAGGGATCACTGTCATGATCATCCACTCAGGACGGTTTCCTGACTCGCGGAAGGATTCTACAACTTCCAGACGTTTGATGATTCTGGCACGTTTCTGGCCTGTAGCATCTTTTAATTCTTTTTTCAGTTCAACAGAATCTTTCTCAAGATCAATTGCCTCAAGAAGCTCTTTGATGGATTCTGCACCCATACCTACGCGGAAATCATATCCATAAGCCTCACGTGCATCCTGATATTCTCTCTCTGTAAGTACCTGTTTGTACTGGAGTCCGGAATTAGCCGGATCCAGTACGATATAGTTAGCAAAGTAAAGAACTTTCTCCAGAGTTCTCGGAGAAATGTCAAGGATCAGTCCCATACGGGACGGAATTCCTTTGAAATACCAGATGTGGGATACCGGAGCAGCCAGCTCGATATGTCCCATACGCTCTCTACGTACAGAGGATTTGGTAACTTCTACACCACATCTGTCGCAGACAACGCCTTTATAGCGAATCTTTTTGTACTTTCCACAGTGGCACTCCCAGTCCTTGCTCGGTCCAAAGATTCTTTCACAGAAAAGTCCGTCTTTCTCCGGCTTTAAGGTACGGTAGTTGATGGTCTCAGGTTTTAAAACCTCGCCTCTTGACCACTCTCTGATTTTCTCAGGGGACGCCAGTCCGATTTTGATGGCATCGAAAGTCATTGGCTGATATGTTTCATTGGCGTTAGTTGTTTCTGCCATGTATTCTTTCCCCTTTCTTACTCTTCGTCATTGTCTTCAAGAGCCTCATCCAGCTCAATGAAGTCATCCTCATCTTCATCCTCGTCAATGTCAACGAGTTCTTCTCCGTCAAACTCCTGCTTTGTATAGCCATGTTTGCCGTAGTCTTCTTCTCTGTCGTGATGTCTTCTGGAATCTCCCTCGATGACAGAACGAAGGTCTGTGTCACCGTAATCTACAGATTCAAGAAGATGTACTTCTGTATTGTCATCCTTGAGTACCTTCACATCCAGACCAAGAGACTGAAGTTCTTTTAAGAGAACCTTGAAGGATTCCGGAATACCCGGCTCAGGAATATTGTCACCCTTGATGATTGCTTCGTATGTCTTAACACGTCCAACAACATCATCGGATTTTACTGTCAGGATTTCCTGCAGTGTGTAAGATGCACCGTATGCTTCCAGTGCCCAAACCTCCATCTCACCGAAACGCTGTCCACCGAACTGTGCTTTACCACCCAGTGGCTGCTGTGTTACCAGAGAGTAAGGACCTGTAGAACGTGCATGGATCTTATCATCAACCAGATGGTGCAGCTTCAGATAGTGCATGTGACCAATTGTTACAGGACTGTCGAAGTACTCTCCTGTACGGCCGTCACGCAGACGCACTTTACCGTCTCTGGAGATCGGAACACCCTTCCACAGTGCTCTGTGGGCTTTGTTCTCATCCAGATACTGCATTACATCCGGTGCTAAAATGTCTTTGTATTTCTCGCGGAACTCTTCAAAGTCTTCTGTGTTTACATAGTCGTTTGCAAGTTCCAGTGTATCCTGGATATCATGCTCGTTTGCACCCTGGAAAATAGGAGTTGCAACGTTGAATCCAAGTGCTTTCGCAGCAAGACTTAAGTGAATCTCCAGGACCTGTCCGATATTCATTCGGGAAGGCACACCCAGAGGATTCAGCACGATATCAAGAGGACGTCCGTTCGGAAGGAATGGCATATCTTCAACAGGAAGTACACGGGAAACAACACCCTTGTTACCATGACGTCCGGCCATCTTATCACCAACGGAAATCTTTCTCTTCTGTGCGATGTAGATACGTACGGACTGGTTAACACCAGGTGACATCTCATCGCCGTTCTCTCTTGTAAATACCTTGGCATCTACGATAATACCGTATTCACCGTGAGGTACTTTCAGAGAAGTATCACGTACTTCACGTGCTTTCTCACCAAAGATCGCACGAAGAAGTCTCTCTTCTGCCGTAAGCTCTGTCTCTCCCTTAGGAGTAACTTTACCAACAAGGATATCGCCGGCACGTACTTCAGCACCGATACGGATAATACCACGCTCATCCAGATCCTTCAGAGCGTCATCACCCACGCCAGGAACATCACGTGTGATCTCTTCCGGTCCCAGTTTGGTATCACGGGCTTCACATTCATATTCTTCAATATGAACAGATGTATAAACATCGTCCATAACAAGTCTTTCACTGAGGAGTACCGCATCCTCGTAGTTATAACCTTCCCATGTCATGAATCCGATCAGCGGGTTCTTACCAAGAGCAAGTTCTCCGTTTGCTGTGGAAGGACCATCTGCGATAACCTGTCCTGCCTCTACGTGCTCACCCTGGAATACGATTGGTTTCTGGTTATAACAGTTACTCTGGTTACTTCTCAGATATTTAGTCAGATGGTAATCATCTTTTGTACCATCATCATTCTTAATGCTGATATCTGTAGATGTGGAACGAAGTACAGTACCGGATTTCTTTGCAACTACGCAGACACCGGAGTCAACTGCTGTCTTCACTTCCATACCAGTACCAACTGCCGGAGCCTCTGTTGTCAGAAGCGGCACAGCCTGACGCTGCATGTTTGATCCCATCAGCGCACGGTTGGCATCGTCGTTCTGCAGGAACGGGATCAGGGCAGTAGCGACGGAGAATACCATACGAGGAGATACGTCCATGTAATCAAACATATGACGCTCATACTCCTGAGTCTCTTCACGGAAACGGCCGGATACATTCTTATGAATGAAATGTCCTTCTTCGTCCAGAGGCTCATTCGCCTGTGCTACATGGTAATTATCCTCTTCATCAGCAGTCATATATACAACCTCATCTGTTACACGAGGATTCTTAGGATCTGCTTTGTCGATCTTGCGGTATGGTGCCTCAATAAATCCGTACTGATTGATTCTTGCATAAGATGCAAGAGAGTTGATCAGACCGATGTTAGGACCTTCAGGTGTCTCGACAGGGCACATTCTTCCGTAATGGGAGTAATGGACATCTCGAACCTCGAATCCGGCTCTGTCTCGTGACAGACCGCCAGGTCCCAGGGCGGAAAGACGTCTCTTGTGTGTCAGCTCACCAAGAGGGTTGTTCTGATCCATAAACTGTGACAGCTGGGAAGAACCGAAGAACTCTTTCACTGCTGCAGTTACAGGTTTAATATTGATCAGGGACTGTGGAGAAATATTCTCTGTATCCTGAGTTGTCATTCTCTCACGAACCACACGTTCCAGTCTGGAAAGACCGATTCTGTACTGGTTCTGAAGCAGCTCACCTACCGCACGTATACGACGGTTGCCCAGGTGGTCGATATCATCGGCATTGCCAAGGCCATATTCCAGATGCATATTGTAGTTAATAGAAGCAAAGATGTCTTCTTTTGTGATATGCTTCGGGATCAGATCATGGATATCTCTGTGGATTGCTGCAATCCTGTCTTCTAATGTATCATTTTCTTCCAGAATGTTTTCGAGAACAGGGTAGTATACTGCTTCTGTAACACCGATGCTCTTTGGATCTTCGATTTCCGGAAGATAGTGGCGGATATCAACCATTAAGTTAGAAAGAACCTTGATTCTACGGTCTTCCTCGCCAAGGATCCATACATATGGAACAGCGCTGTTCTGGATGGTATTTGCCATTTCTTTTGTCACAACAGTTCCTTCTTCTGCCAGGATTTCGCCTGTAGAAGCATCAACAACATCCTCAGCCAGTCTGTGACCAACGATTCTTCTGTTGAGGTGGAGCTTCTTGTTAAATTTATAACGTCCAACTTTCGCAAGGTCATATCTTCTCGGATCAAAGAACATTGCATTGATAAGGCTCTCCGCACTCTCAACTGCAAGCGGCTCACCCGGACGGATTTTCTTGTATAATTCAAGAAGACCTTCCTGATAGTTGGTGGATGTATCCTTTGTAAAACTTGCAAGGATCTTTGGCTCTTCACCGAAGAGATCAATAATCTCTGCATTGCTTCCTACACCAAGTGCTCGGATCAGAACAGTGATCGGAACCTTTCTTGTTCTGTCAACACGTACATAGAAAACATCATTAGAGTCTGTCTCATATTCCAGCCATGCACCTCTGTTCGGGATAACAGTACTGGAGAACAGTCTCTTACCAAGTTTATCATGCGCTATTGCGTAATAGATTCCAGGGGAACGTACTAACTGGCTGACAATTACTCGTTCTGCACCATTGATGACAAAGGTACCTGTAACAGTCATGATCGGTAAATCTCCCATGAAAATCTCGTGTTCGTTGATTTCCTCTGTTTCTTTGTTAATCAGTCTCACTCGAACCTTCAAAGGTGCGGCGTAAGTTGCGTCACGTTCTTTACACTGTTCGATAGTATATTTCGCATCCTTCTCGTCAAATGTAAAGTCGATGAATTCCAGGCTGAGCTTTCCGCTGTAGTCCGCGATCGGAGAAATATCATCAAAGACTTCCCTAAGTCCTTCATCAAGAAACCATTTATAAGAATCCCTCTGGACTTCGATCAGGTTTGGCATTTCCAGGACTTCTTCTTGTCTCTGGTAGCTCATACGCATGCTTTTTCCAGTTTTTACAGAACGAATTCTGTTTTTTTCCATTGACGTTTCACCCCTGTTTTTTCTTTAAATTTATTATAACTTGACCCTTTTTGCCAAAAGACATAAAGGCACATCTTGCCATAATATAGCATTCTTCACTATAGCACAGCAAGTTGCGCCTGTCAATCACTTTTTTGATATTTTTTTAATTTTTTCAAATAATTGCAACAGTCGCTATTTCGTTACTGTGAACGGAGCGAACAGTAACGCTATTTCTTCGGGATTTTACTGTTTCTTACATGGATACGATTTGAATATCCATTTTCTTCAAAACGATTGCCTTTATAACTGCTGATATGAGAACGGATAAATTCCGCCGCATATCCTCTGTTGCCGCGGAAGGAATTTCCGTCTGCCGAAATCCCCTTTGATCCGGCAATGCGCAGACCTGATTTTTTATTGGAACCACAGACATTTCCCTGCACAGAAGAATGATTGCTTCTTATATTGAGTTCAATTCCATTGATCGCATTTTCAGAAACAAAATTATCCGCTACCATTGCTGACTCACATCTCTGCAGAAGAATTCCTCTTGCCTTATTTTTAAAACTGTAATTGCCATCAACCACACTCTTATCAATACATTTTACAAGTATGCCATTTGCCGCACTGGTACTGACTCTGTTGTGTTCAATACGGCTTCCTGCTGCAAGCCCTGAAGCCAGAATCCCATCTTTCATAAATCCGGAGACTGTATTTCCGTAAATCCGGCAGATTTTCTGTGAAGCCTCTGTTCCGACTGCATAAATCCCATATCCGTTTCCGCCGGAAAGATTGTTATAGGAAACTCTGATATTGCTTCCCTTGGCAACACTGATCCCCATATTGTTGTAGGTATGACTATCAGAAAGTCTGACTGTGTTCCCCCTGCATGAACAGTCTTCTGCAAGGGAAAATTTAATTCCGTCGCAATTTCCGCTGATCGTATTATTTCTGGCTGTAACTCCGCGAATAATATATCTTCCCGCCGGAATTCCATTGGTCGTCGGATTTGCTGTATTCTCAGGATCATCATCTTCAGAAGGAATAGTTTCTCCTGCTGAGCCCAGAGATACCTCGCCTGTGATCCAGATTCCATATCCATTCCATTGTTTGCCATCTATTACGGTTGGTTCCAGAACTGTGATCTGATTATCAGCGATCAGAATATTCTCTGCGTACTGATTTCCCTCCGGAGATACTTCCTGACCGCTGACAGTATGTGCATTTCTGGTATAAACAGAACGCACATAAACACCACCGCCCACATTTGTCATGGTATTTCCCGTCACAACCGTATCCTGATAATTCAGGCACCATATTGCTCTCTTTTTCAGATTATTAAACCGGTTGTTACTGATCGTGATATTTTTATACGGTTTATCAAACATCATGCTGTGGCTTCCAATGCCGGCAAATACATCTTCAAAGGTATTATCCTTTATCACAATGTTCTCACAGACACTTCCGTCATATGGAAGATATCCTGGGAAAATTCTCGGCATACAGGCATCCAGCTGGATACATTCCTGTCCGCCGCCTGTAAACTCTTTCCAGTAGCCCCTGAACGTACATCCTGTAATTTCCGCATTCTTCACTCCTGCAAGTTCCAGAAAATGCGATTTAAGGTTATTAAGAAATGTAACATTCTTCACTGTAACATTCGTAGCATGACCGATCCTAAAACCTACAAACCCTCCAGGTCCTCCCTTGTCTTCCACACATTCATAGTTTGAATCCCAGGTTCCGCCATCGATAGTTATATTACGGTATCCCTCGTATCCGCCTGCAGATTTCTGTGTGTCGCCAAGACGGAGCAGGATTTCTTTTCGCGGTGAAGTCTTTGTTATCGTGGCACCCTCTGCATATAGATAGATATTGCTGTACATATGCAAAGTTCCCGTAAGTGTATAATTTCCGGGCGGCACGATAACTTTGCACTGCTTTTCATCCGTTGCCCTGTCCCTGGCCTGTGCCAGCAGTGTATTTAACTTTACAGTAATATCCTCTCCATCCTGCACATTCAGCACAAGTTCCTGCATATTTTCGCGGAACTGATCCGCATCCTCCGCTGAAAAAGTTTCAACGTCTCCATCACTGAAACCGTCGTCATCCCCAAATTCATTCTCTTCAGTTTTCTCTGCCGACTGCGTATCCGGTATTGACACATCTCCAAAAGTCTCTGAATCTTCTGATGAATCTTCAAACATCTGTCCTTCTTCCAGTTCAGCCGCCTGTACTTTTACACCTGCATATGGAGTCAGGCAAAGCTGGGCTGCAATGATGATACCAAATATGACTGCCGTTTTTCTTTTCATCATAGTCTGTAATCCTCCGGCTCTGTAAAAAAAGCAGGAATACCAGTGGCATTCCTGCTTGCAAATCTTCTATATATAATAGGAAGATAATTATTTAAGGTTAACCTTAGCGCCTTCAGCTTCAAGTTTTGTTTTGATTTCTTCAGCTTCTGCTTTGGATGCGCCTTCTTTAACAACCTTAGGAGCTCCGTCAACCATTTCTTTAGCTTCTTTAAGACCTAAGCCAGTTACTTCACGAACAACTTTGATAACTTTAACTTTGTTTGGTCCAACTTCTGCAAGTTCTACATCGAACTCATCTTTTTCTTCTGCTGCTTCTGCTGCTCCAGCTGCTGCTACTACAACACCTGCTGCTGCGGATACACCAAACTCTTCTTCACAAGCTTTTACTAAGTCGTTTAATTCTAATACAGATAATTCTTTGATTGCTGCAATAAATTCTTCTGTTGTTAATTTTGCCATTTTAAATTCCCTCCATATAATATTATTTAATTCGGTAACTCTTCAGCATCCTCGTGGATGGTGATTTTCGAATAGTTACTAGATTCGTTTTATGCCTCTGGCATCAAAAATTATTCAGCTGCTGCTTCAGAGCCGTTTTTCTCAGCGATCTGATTAAGCACACGAGCGAAGTTTGTAATCGGAGACTGGATGCTTCCAAGCAGTTTGCCAAGAAGTTCTTCTCTGGACGGGATTCCAGCCAGTGCCTGAATACCTGCCTGATCGTTGTAGTTTCCTTCAACGATACCTGCAACTAATTCTAAAGCCGGTACTTTCTTTGCGAATTTATCAAGGATTCTTGCAGGAGCAGTTGCGTCTGTAGCAGAGATTGCTATAGCGTTTGTTCCATGTAAGTGCTGGATAAGTTCTTCGCACTGAGTACCTTCGAATGCACGATGCATCATTGTGTTTTTGTATACTTTGTATACAACACCAGCTTCTCTTAATTCCTTACGTAAAGCAGTATCCTGTTCAACTGTAAGACCGCTGTAGTTAACAAGTACTACAGATTCTGCATCTTTCACGTTGTTGATAATTTCGTCTACGATTGGTTGTTTAAGTTCTACTTTTGCCATGAAATGGTACACCTCCTTATAGATTTTGTATACCGCTGCAAATGAGTAAATAAAAAGCCTTACTGTCTGGCAGTAGGGCTTGCGTAATCTTACATAAAAATATAAAGAATACTTAGTCCTCGGTAGGCGTTTACAACTTATGCCTTGCGGCACCTACTGTCTTCGGCAGCGTTCTGGTATAAGATAGCATATGAGATTTGGGTTGTCAAGAGGTTTTTTCGGTTTTTTGTTGATTTTTTCATTAAGGGACGCGTAAGCAGGATTCTCTTTTGGGGTTCAGTTTCGGGAGCAGGAACTCTAAGGCCTACAAAATCTGCTAAGTGCATGAAAAAAGAAGGCAAAACTCGCCTGCGGCTCAGACAGTTGCCTTCTTTTTTCATAACGCAGATTCCGCAGGCCTAAGAGTTGCTACACTCCCTACAAGATTCACCCCAAAAGAGAATCCTGCTCACGCTGGTAGTTGGAAAATTGTCGTTACTGTTCACACACCACTGTCCCGCGAGGTGTTTTGGCATGAATATGCCAAAATTCCATTGCCGCAGGCAATCTGGAATGAATTTTGGCTACGTTACTGTGAACGGAGTGAACAGTAACAAATTGTCAGTATATCATAAAACAAATTTCTGCTATATTGATGCAGGGTGAATTCTTCATATGCGCAGTATAGTACAGTATAGATATAAGATGTAACGAATCACGTTATTCTTATATTGTGCCAAAGATACGGTCTCCGGCATCTCCAAGGCCTGGGCAGATGTAGGCGTGATCGTTTAATTCACGATCAAGATGTCCACAGTAAATCTGAACATCCGGATGCGCTTCGTGGAGACGTTTGAGTCCTTCAGGGGCTACGATGATGCACATGAATTTAATGTTTTTTCCGCCCTGTTTTTTGACAAAGTCAACGGCTGCTTCTGCGGAGCCACCGGTTGCGAGCATTGGATCTACGATCACTGAAATTCGTTCATCAATTGCTTCCGGGAGTTTGCAGTAGTATTCGTGTGGTTCATGGGTTACAGGATCACGATAGAGTCCTACATGGCCTACTTTTGCAGATGGCACAAGTGTGAGAATACTGTTTACCATTCCAAGGCCTGCGCGGAGCACAGGGATAACCGCCAGCTTCTTTCCTGAGATCATTGGTGTCATGCAGGTTTCAATAGGGGTTTCTACTTCTACATTTTCTACAGGAAGATCCCGGAGAGCTTCGTATCCCATGAGGATTCCAATCTCTTCTACTAATTTACGAAATTCATTTGTTCCTGTGTTTTTGTTTCTCAGCATGGATATTTTATGCTGGATCAGCGGATGATTCATAATATAAACGTTTTCCATTATCTTAATTCCTCGCTTAGTTGAATATTTGTTACTTTTTATAAATTCTACATCTGCTTACGTACAATGCGGTATTCGTCACCCATCTTGAAGTATGGACACTGATTGAAGTTTCCGGTGATGAACTTCACCATTTCATCTTCGTCAAGATTTATTTCACAGGTGTAGCATTCATAGTCGTCATCATAACTGTAGTTTACACAATATTCGCAGTTTACTGCATCGGACATTATTTACTCCTCTCTTTGTTTCCGGCATATTTCATTTCTATCCGGTATCTCCTTTTGGATTTTTTATGTTGCCTTTGTACCTGTGCAAAGTTTGCTGTTTCTGATATACTATGGTGTTGGGATCAAAAGATATTTCTTCCCTGAACTATTGCTTATAGCAATTCCATAAAATAACTATGAGGTTACATTTATGATATTATATCATATATCTGCAAAAAAATTAATAACACGCTGTACTTTTTCAATGCTCGCAGCATCTCTTATATTATGTCCGGCTGTTTTTTCCGGATGTTCGGCAAAAACGGAAAATGTCAAAAATACGGATGCCGGTTCCCAGGATCCCATCTCTGCCACTGCGATCAAACTGAATACTGCAGTTACGGTCACTATCTATGATTCTCAGGACAGAGAGCTGCTTACAGAATGCATGAATCTTTGTGACAAGTATGAGAAAATATTCAGCCGCACCGCAGATGACAGTGAATTATATCAGTTAAACCATCGGGAACTTACACCTGTGAAGGGGACAGAGAATACTTATCAGGTGTCGGCTTCTCTGGCGGAGCTGGTTTCTAAGGGACTTGATTATTCTGTATTATCTGAGGGTGCATTTGATATTGCTATTGAACCGCTGACTTCTCTGTGGGATTTTACTGCTGAAAATCCAAAAGTGCCCAAGGACAGTCTGATCCAGGCAGCACTGCCCAAATGTAATTATCACAATATCTCTGTTGATACAGATAAAAATGAGATTACATTAAAGACAGACGATACTGCAATCGAACTCGGTGCCATTGCCAAGGGTTATATCGCAGACCGCCTGAAGGATTATCTGGTTTCTCAGGATGTAAAAAGTGCGATCATCAATCTTGGCGGAAATGTTCTCTGTATTGGCGAAAAAACAGACAATTCTGCTTTTAAGATCGGAATCCAGAAACCATTTGCAGACCGAAGCGAAACTATTGCTGTTATGGACATCAGGGATAAGTCAGTGGTTTCCTCAGGAATTTATGAGAGATGCTTTAAACAGAATGGCACTTTGTATCATCACCTGCTCAATCCTAAAACCGGCTATCCTTATGATAACGGGCTGATTGCAGTTACCATTATTTCCGATCAGTCTGTGGATGGAGATGCGCTGAGCACGACCTGCTTTGCTCTTGGTCTGGAGGATGGCATGAAACTGGCCGAGTCTCTGGACGATGTACAGGCATTTTTCGTAACTTCTGATTATGAGATTCAATATACCAGAGATTTCCAGAAAAAAATCAAAGTTACGGAAACAGAATAAATCTGTCTCTGATGACTTAAATTGAAAAAACAGAAATATAAATCAACGATTATTAACTGGCGTTTTGACTTAATCAATAGATTTTGATTTTCAAATCATACAATCCACACTAATTTCTTGACCTAATTTGCAATTTGTAAATTTCCAGTCAAATATTTTTGCCTGTTCGCTTGACTTAATTTGTTATTCTATAAAATCTCAGTCAACATACTGTTAATTATTTCATGACTTATATGAAACTTTTTTTGATTTAAGTCAATATTGTACATAGCTGACAAAAGTCCCCTGCTTATTGCTTTTCGCAACCTCCGCAGGGGACTTACCCTATTCAGTTAAACTTATCACTCAGCCTGACAGTTCTTCTGACGATTATTCATTTTTAGGATAATAAGCGGGAATCCTCGGCAATTCAATTACCGAGATGAAAGCGCAAACTGTGCATATCTGCACTCATAATAAATAAAAATAACAAAATGATTTTCATTCAATTTCTCCCTTCTCCTCCCTATAAAAAGCTGTATCCAGCATTATAAAAAAGAAAATATGTTCGATATTTTATTGCGAAATTTTTGATATCATGGTATACTATATGCATGAAAGAAAATCTTATACATTACCGCACTTGTGTGTGTAATATTAATTACCATATGGTATGGTCAGTGAAATACCGGCGGAAGATATTAAATGCGGAGGTCGAGGCATATCTGCAGGAACTGG
>NZ_JAJDMI010000046.1:0-27924 GCF_020593505.1 Blautia sp. DFI.3.45 | reverse complement strand
CACCCTGAAAAAAGGCGGTATCCCGCCTTAATTCAGATGCTCTGGTAACTCAGTTACCGAGTAATTCACAACTTGTTTCTTATCTTTCGGTACTCTCTTGGGGAATATCCTTTCAGCTTGTGGAAAAGCCGGCTGAAATAAAGCTGATTATCATACCCGACGATTTTAGAAATTTCATTGATGGAATAGGTTGTTGTTTCAAGTAACATCTGGGCATTGTTAATTCGGATTCCCACAATAAACTGCATTGGTGTAGAACCTGTGTATTTTTTGAAGTTTCGGATAAACCAGCTGACACTCATTCCACGTGAGGCAGCATAATCATCTATGCTAATATTCTGGTTATAATTTTCACTGAAAAAGGTAACTGCGTTATCCATCTCGTGATCCAGGTATTCATTTTTCGAGATATGTTCCCTGGTCAGTTCCCGATGAAAGATGATAAGAAGATGACGGAGCAGAAGGACAAGCATTTCCTCATAATTATCTTGGCAACGCTGAAGCTCGATGATAATACGCTTGAAAATCTGTTCGTATTCCATAGAGGTTCCGACCTGAAATACACGCTCTTTATCCGGGAAGCCATATTGCCGTAGGATATTTTTTACATTGTTGCCTGTAAAATGAATCCAGTATACTTCTGTCTTATCTTTTCCATAATATTCATATTTCTGAAGTTCCTTCGGTCTGTACAGTACAATATTACCGGCGGGGACAATCGTTTCGTTATCCACATTGTCAAAATGAAAATGCCCACAACCAGCAGTGATATAGATAATCTGATAATCCAGGCGTCCCCTTGGACGGTAGGTTGGTAACTTTGGATGGCTGGAAAGGCGGTAAGTACCGCAACTTCCTACAACCAGTGGGCGACTTTTGTCTTTGAAATCCATATGGGAGTGGTTTAAATAACCGGTATTCATATACATATGGTAGCACCTCTTTTCCTTTTTTTTGCTATTGTATCATTTAGTGCATATTTTGTCTAATCCAATTCATAGACATGTTTTGCAGATTAGGATAAGATATATATAGCAAAACAGAGAAGCGTAAACATAAAAGTAAAAGACAAGGTTTGCTGTGGAAAAACAAAGTGCAAAAAAATGTATATGTATTAAAGGAGAGTTATTTATGATTGTACCACGTTATTATGAGGATTTAAGCGTACTGCATGAAAATACAATGCCAGCCAGAGCCTATTTTATTCCGGCATCCAAAAGAATGGATAACCTGGTGGAGCACAGGGAAGAGTCAGACCGAATGCAGTTATTGAACGGAACTTGGAAGTTCCAGTATTTTAACAGTATCTATGATGTTCAGGAACCCTTCTTTGAGAAAGATTATGATACAGAAAATTTTGATGAGATTCAGGTTCCGAGTGTATGGCAGATGGCAGGATATGATACACATCAGTATACAAACATCAGGTATCCGTTCCCATTTGATCCACCGTATGTACCACAGGATATTCCATGTGGAACATATGTACATACCTTTGTTTATCACAAAGATGAAAATGCACCAAAAGCTTTCTTGAATTTTGAAGGAGTAGACAGTTGCTTTTATGTATGGATCAATGGCTCTTATGTAGGGTATAGCCAGGTTTCTCATATGACCAGTGAGTTTGATATCACCGACCTCCTTCGGGACGGAGAGAACAGCATAGCGGTTCTGGTCATGAAGTGGTGTGATGGTTCCTATTTGGAAGATCAGGACAAATTCCGTATGAGTGGTATTTTCCGGGATGTGTACATTTTGAAACGCCCAAAACAGGCAATCAGTGATTATCATATTAAAACAAGAATTGAGGATATGCTTGCGAAAGTAGAAATTGAAATGAAATTCTACTCTCCCTTAAATGTAAAAATTTCGATTGAAGATAGAAACGGAGCAGTTGTAGCACTAGGAAGTATTGCTGAAGAAGGAACAGCTGTATTAGAAATTGCAAGTCCGGAACTTTGGAATACAGAAAATCCATATCTATATAAACTGATTTTTGAAACAGAGAATGAAGTAATTGTAGATCACATTGCATTAAGAAAGATAGAGATTAAAGACCAGGTCATTTACCTAAATGGACAGAAGATTAAATTCCGTGGTGTCAATCGACATGATTCCGATCCGGTTACTGGATTTACAATCAGTCTGGAACAGCTCACAACCGATCTTACGTTAATGAAGCAGCATAATTTTAATGCGATCCGTTCCAGCCACTATCCGAACGCACCATTTTTCTATGAAATGTGTGACAAGTATGGATTCATGGTGATAGATGAAGCAGATATTGAAGCTCATGGTCCATTTATGATCTACAGAAAAGAAGACACCGATTACAATCGGTTCAAACGATGGAATGAGATGATTGCAGATGATCCGGCATGGGAAGAGGCAATCGTTGATCGCGTAAAACTCATGGTGGAACGTGACAAAAACCGTTTCTGTATTGTTATGTGGTCAATGGGAAATGAGAGTGCTTATGGCTGCAACTTTGAAAAAGCACTGGAATGGACAAAGAATTTTGATCCAGACCGCATCACACAATATGAGAGTGCAAGATACCGTAATTATGATGAAACATATGATTACAGCAATCTGGATGTGTACAGCCGGATGTATCCGGCGCTTTCCGAAATTCAGGAATATCTGGATAAAGATGGAAGCAAACCCTTCCTTTTGGTAGAGTACTGTCACAGTATGGGAAACGGACCTGGAGATTTTGAAGATTACTTCCAGATGATTCAGGATAATGATAAAATGTGCGGCGGCTTTGTCTGGGAATGGTGTGACCATGCGATTGCTCATGGAACTGCTGAGAATGGAAAGACTATATATGCTTATGGGGGCGACCATGGCGAAGAAATTCATGATGGCAACTTCTGTATGGATGGATTAGTATATCCGGACAGAACGGTACATACAGGACTTTTGGAATACAAGAATGTTTATCGCCCGGCAAGGGTTATTTCCTATGACAAAGAAAGCGGAGAACTGGTGCTTCATAACTACATGGATTTTGATGACTTGAAAGATTATGTGAAGATCAGTTATGAACTGACGCAGGACGGGCTTGTAATCAGCAAAGGTAAACTCCCAGAAGTTTCAGCAGCACCACACAGTGAAGGAAAAATAAACCTTAAAATCAATGTGCCAGAGAGTGGAAAATGTTATTTAAAATTTATTTACCATCTGAAAAAGGAATTGCCACTGTTGGATGAAGACCATATCCTTGGATTTGATGAGATCGAAGTAAGCCAGAAGGATGCAAAATGCCAGTTAGCAGAAAAATGGGTTGAAAAAACAGTGACGGATTCTGAATTACAGGTGAGTGAAGATGATACACAGATTCATATCAAAGGTCGTGAATTCGCATATACAATCGACCGACGGACTGCACTTTTTACAGAGATGAAATTTGCAGGTCGGGAATATCTGAACCACCCGATGGAATTAAATATCTGGAGGGCACCAACAGATAATGATATGTACATCAAGTCTGAATGGAAGAAAGCCCATTATGATAAAGCTTATACAAGAGCTTACACGACAGAGGTCGTGCAGGGAAAGCATGGTGTGAAAATTACAAGCCATGCATCCGTTGTGGCAGAGACAGTACAGAAGATTCTTGATGTGACGATCACATGGAAAATAGAAGCTGCTGGAAAGATTGATGCAGATATTGCAGTAACAAAAGATGATGAATTTCCGGACCTGCCAAGATTTGGTGTGAGGATGTTCCTGGATAAAAAACTTTCAGCTGCACGATACTTTGGAATGGGACCACAGGAAAGCTATTGTGACAAACATCAGGCTGCGAGCCACGGTTTGTATCATGCAAATGTAGATGATTTGCATGAGGATTATATTCGCCCACAGGAAAATGGAAGCCATTATGATTGTGAATATGTAGAGCTTAACAACAGCCGATATGGAATTGTGGTATCTGCGGAAAATGCCTTCTCATTCAATGCTTCTTATTATACGCAGGAAGAACTTGAGAAGAAAACGCATAATTATGAACTGATAGAATCAGATAGTGTAGTATTTTGCGTTGACTACGCATTAAATGGCATTGGTTCTAATAGTTGTGGTCCAGTTGTATTGGATCAGTACCGATTTGATGATGTATTATTCCGGTTCCAGTTTACGCTGATACCGTATGTAAAGGGATAATAAAGTTTCATGTAACCCGTAAACAAGGAAAGAGAGTCTGATTGTTATGTAAAGTCCGTATATACAGAGCAATCAGACAAAAACAGAGAAAAAACTAGAATTAGACATCATACTCTGTTAGACATCTTGAGATTCTAAGTGCGATGAAGATGAGGAGCAAAGAAATTCGATGGAAGAAAAAAAGTATTTGAAATGGTATAACAAAATTGGATATGGATCAGGTGATATTGCAGGTAATGTAGTCTATGCCTTCCTGACATCTTTCATGATGGTCTATCTGACGGACTCAGTAGGACTTGCTGCAGGTGTCGTAGGTACCCTGATTGCCGTATCAAAACTATTTGATGGTTTTACGGATATATTTTTTGGATCAATGATTGACAAAACACACAGTAAAATGGGAAAAGCGAAGCCATGGATGCTATACGGATACATTGGTTGTGCCATTACGCTGGTCTGCTGCTTTGCAATACCAGTCAGCTTTGGAACAACGGCTAAATACGCATGGTTCTTTATCTCTTATACACTGTTAAATGGTGTGTTTTATACAGCAAACAATATTGCTTACTCAGCACTTACGTCACTGATTACAAAGAACAGCAAAGAGCGTGTGCAGATGGGATCTTACCGTTTTATTTTTGCATTTTCAACAAGTCTTCTGATTCAGGCGATTACAGTTGGATTTGTAGATAAATGTGGTGGAGATGCTGCGGCATGGAGAACGGTTGCTATTATCTATGCAATCATTGGTCTTGTCATAAATACGATTTCAGCACTTTCTGTTAAGGAACTTCCTGAGGAAGAACTTAACGAAGGAGAAGTAAAGGATGATAATGAAAAGTACGGAATGGTACAGGCCTTCAAGCTTCTTGTTAAAAACAAATATTACATGATGATTTGTGGAACATATATTTTACAGCAGTTATATGGTGCCATGATTGGAGCTGGCATTTATTACATGACATGGGTACTGAAAAATAAGAATTTGTTTGGACAATTTGCATGGGCAGTTAATATTCCACTGATCATTGCCTTAATTTTTACACCAACCTTAGTTGGTAAGTGGAAAGGTATGTATAAACTGAACTTAAGAGGTTATGTTTTAGCAGTCATTGGTAGAGCACTTGTTGTTATTGCCGGATATATGGGCAGTGTTCCGCTGATGATGGCGTTTACAGCTCTTGCAGCCTTAGGTCAGGGACCATGGCAGGGAGATATGAATGCAGTTATCGCATCCTGCTCTGAATACACTTATCTTACACAGGGAAAGAGAATTGACGGAACGATGTACTCTTGTACTTCTCTTGGTGTAAAAATCGGTGGAGGTATTGGAACCGCTGTTGTTGGATGGATGCTTGAGTTCAGTGGATATGTCGGAACAAATGCAACTCAGCCACAGTCTGCACTTGATATGATGCAGTTTATGTATCTTTGGCTTCCGTTAATCTTTGATGTATTGATTATGTTTGTACTTTCAAGAATGAATGTAGAAGATGCAAATAAAAAACTGAAAGCAGAAAAAAAAATTGCTGCAGATGAAGTAACAGATGCATCAGACATAAATTAGAATTGACAGGAGAAAGCATTGTCTGGTCATTGCTCGATGAGACAGTGCTTTTTTCTATATATAAAGTGATTGAACTGTATTTTGAAAATAAAAAAGGACCACTTCATTTTTGTGAAATGGCCTTAAGAAAATATTCAGTTTTCACAAAATAGTCCTTTTAGTATTTATACATGGTAAGGATGCACAAAATATTCAGTGTAGAATACTAAAAGGTCATTCAGATATTTTTTTAGGTTGCTCATTTGCAATTCCTCCTTTCCTTATTTACAAGTTGATTATAAGATAGGTGTAAAAGGATTGCTTGCCAAATCAAAAGAAGATATAGACAAATGTTGCAAAGGGGAGTATTTCATGCAGTTAAAATATGTTGACACAAAAGAGGAGATCATAGCAATAAATAGGAAGTCAAAACATATTGAACCACATCTTCATAATGCACTGGAGATCGTTTGTGTAACAAGTGGAGCATTAGAACTTGGTGTCGGACAGGAACTATACCATATGGAAAAAGGAGATATAAGCTTTGTATTTCCAGATGTTATTCATCACTATCAGGTACTGACACCCGGTGTAAATAAAGCGACTTATCTGATTGCATCGCCATTTACGATAGCCAAATTTGCAGATATCATGCAATCCATGGCTCCTGAATACCCAATCATCAAAGCGGAAAAGGTTGAACCGGAGGTATATAGGGTTATAAATGCAATTTTAGAGACAGAACAGTCGGATATTACTGTTGCACAGGCATATCTTCAAATTGTGTTGGCACGCTGCATAGGAAAATTAAATTTGGTAGAAAAGAGTAATGTGGGGAGCAACGATCTTATTTACCAGACAGTTTCCTATATATCAGCAAATTTTAAGAAGAAATTTTCGCTGGAAGAGATGGCAAAAGATCTGGGGGTGAGCAAATATGTTTTATCCAGACTCTTTTCCAAAACATTCCATAGAAACTTTAATCAATATCTTAACGATGCAAGGCTGAACTATGCATGCCAACGTTTGGAAAATACGAGTGATTCTATTACAAACATTTGTCTGGATAGTGGATTTGAAAGTCAGAGAACATTTAACCGAGTATTTAAAGAAAGATATAAAATATCACCGAGTGACTACCGGAGTACATGTCTGAAAGATATGTTGTCATAACATATAGATTAATAAATTCAATAAAAATCTGATTATCAGTCTGAAATAAGTATCTCTGGGTGTTATTTATAATATGGGGTAGTGGTTAATTATTATGTCATGTATGAATGGGGAAGAAACAAACGGAGAACTGCTCCAGAAAAAGAAGTAGACAAACTGTAAATAAAGAAGTTAAGAGAGGCTGTTACTTTAGAAACTATTTAAAGAAGTAACAGAAGTCGGGGAAGCGTTAGAAAAGATACAAGAAACATAAATCAATATTGTTCGTTCTATTTTCAGTAACATATTTCGCAATGCGAAAAATAAGTTGCTGAACAGTCATTGCCTATATTATAATGAAGCTATAGCACCCTGTTAAATAATACATTTGAGACAGTTCAACTTTCACGCTCTGTTGAGCCGGATCAATATACATTATTTACGAGGAGTGCTGCAGGTACAATAAAAAACGGACAAGAGGCAGACTGATATGGAAAATAAACTGGAACATTTAAAAGAATATCTGAAGGGACTTGGCAGTGTAGCAGTTGCTTTCTCAAGTGGAGTGGATTCTACATTCTTATTAAAAGTAGCTCATGATGTGCTGGGTGATAAGGCGATTGCGATTACGGCTCAATCCTGTTCTTTCCCGAAAAGAGAGCTGAATGAAGCGAAGGCATTCTGCGAGAAAGAGGGGATTCAGCATGTGATCTGCCAGTCTGAGGAATTGGAGATTGAAGGATTTTCAAAGAATCCTCCGAACAGATGTTATTTATGTAAAAAAGAACTGTTTGAGAAGATTGGCGATATTGCAAAAAAGAATGGGATTGAATATATTGCAGAGGGATCAAATATGGATGATAACGGCGATTACAGACCAGGTCTGATCGCCGTAAAAGAACTTGGAGTTAAGAGCCCGCTACGTGAGGCGAAGCTGACGAAAGCGGAGATCAGAGAATACTCAAAGGAACTGGGGCTTCCGACTTGGGACAAACCGTCATTTGCCTGTCTGTCCTCCAGGTTTGTCTATGGAGAGACCATCAGTGAGGAAAAGCTTGGAATGGTTGAGAAAGCAGAGCAGCTTTTACTTGACTATGGATTCCATCAGGTACGTGTCCGTATTCACGGTTCACTTGCAAGAATTGAGATCATGCCGGAGGAATTTCCGAAACTTCTGGAAAAAAATGTCCGAGAGGATATTGCAAAGAAATTTAAGGAGTATGGATTCACTTATGTGACCATGGATATTCTGGGATATCGTATGGGAAGTATGAACGAAACACTTGGCGAAAATGATAAAACGACTGCAGATAGCAGCCTTAGGGGTAAAAACGAATGACAGTAAAAGAGAGAATAACAGCACTTCGTGCACGCATGAAAGAGACAGGAATTGATGCATATCTGATCCCTACAGATGATTTCCATGGTTCGGAATATGTAGGTGAATATTTCAAATGCAGAAAATATATCACAGGATTTACCGGTTCTGCAGGTACTGCGGTGATCATGCAGGATATGGCAGGATTATGGACGGATGGACGTTATTTTATCCAGGCCGCGAATCAGCTGGAAGGAACAGGAATTACTTTATTTAAAATGGGTGAGCCGGAAGTTCCCACAGTTCATGAGTTTCTGAAAAAAAATCTGACACAGGGAAGGTGTCTGGGATTTGACGGACGTACTGTCAGTGCAAAAGAGGCAGCAGAATTGGAGAAAATGCTGGATGAAAACGGTGTGTCTCTCAGTGTTGATCACGATCTGGCAGGCGATATATGGGAAAACCGTCCGGTACTTTCCTGTGAACCGGTTACAGAGCTGGATATAAAATGGGCAGGAGAATCCAGAGCTGATAAATGCGCAAGAATCCGCAAAGCAATGGAGAAGAAGGGTGCAGATTTATTTGTACTGACTTCTCTGGATGATATTGCCTGGCTGTTAAATATACGTGGGGGAGATATCCACTGTTGTCCGGTGGTTCTTTCTTATCTTGTAATGACAAAAACAGAGATCAGACTTTTTGCAAATGAGAAAGCCTTTCAGACAGACGTACTGGAAGCGCTGGAAAAAGATGGTGTGACCCTTTTTCCCTATGACAGTATCTATGAGTATGTGAAAACATTTAAAAAGGACAAAAAAGTTCTTCTCTGCAAAAAGAAAGTCAACAGTCGTCTGGTTAGCAATATTCCGGCAGACACCCGGATTCTGGATGAAGAAAATCTTACACTTCTTCCCAAGGCAACGAAGAATCCTGTTGAGGTGGAAAATGAACGCATTGCGCATATCAGAGACGGAGTTGCAGTTACAAAGTTCATATACTGGTTAAAGAAGAATGTTGGAAGGATTCCGATCACAGAATTAAGTGCAGCAGAAAAGCTGTATGAATTCCGTTCGGAACAGGAGGATTTCATAGATAACAGTTTTGATCCGATTATTGCCTATGGAAAGCATGCTGCTATTGTACATTATTTTGCAACACCCGAAACGGATACTCCTCTGGAACCATCCGGCTTTCTTCTGGCAGATACAGGAGGACATTATAAAGAGGGAACCACTGATATTACCCGTACTGTTGTCATGGGACCGACTACTGAGGAAGAGAAAAAGTACTTCACAGCAGTTTTGCGGGGAACTCTGAATCTGGGAGCTGCCAGATTTCTTCATGGCTGTACCGGTGTAAATCTGGATATTCTGGCGAGACAGCCGCTGTGGGAAATGGGAGAGGATTTTAAACATGGAACCGGTCATGGAGTAGGATATCTTCTGAATGTCCATGAAGGACCCAATAGCTTCCGATGGAAAATTGTTCCGGGTGGAAATGCAGTGCTGGAGGAGGGAATGATCACCTCTGATGAGCCGGGATATTACAGAGAGGATGGATTTGGAATCCGTCATGAAAATCTGATGGTCTGCAAAAAAGCTGAAAAAACAGAGTATGGTCAGTTTATGTGCTTTGAATTTTTGACTATGGTACCTTTTGATCTGGATGGAGTGGTGCCGGAACTGATGAGTGTCCGGGAACGTAACCTTCTCAATGATTACCATGCACAGGTATATGAGAAGATTTCTCCGTATTTGAACGAAGAAGAAAAAGAATGGCTGAAAGCTGCTACCCGGGCAATCTGATAAAAATAAAAAACATTTTACAAAATCAAAAAGAGGAACAGCCGTGATGGACAGCTGTTCCTTTTTGATTTATTATCTGGTTTGTTTTATTCAGAAACTTTTGCAAACTGGCTGTTATATAAAGTATGGTAAAATCCACCTTTTGCAATCAGCTCATCATGAGTACCCTGCTCAATGATACTTCCGTCTTTCATAACAAGGATCAGATCTGCGTTTCGGATGGTTGAAAGCCTGTGAGCTACGATAAAGCTTGTTCTTCCCTCCATCATTCGTTCAAACGCTTCCTGAATTTGTAATTCTGTTCGTGTATCAATACTGGAAGTAGCTTCATCCAGGATCAGCATCGGAGGCAGACAGAGCATAACTCGTGTGATACACAGCAGCTGTTTCTGTCCCTGGCTTAAGCTGTCTTCGTTGAGCATGGTGTCCAGTCCTTTAGGAAGCCTCCGGATAAATTCCCAGCTGTGGGTAAGCTTGGCTGCTTCGATGATTTCAGTATCTGTAGCTTCCGGTTTTCCAATCGAGATATTGTCGCGGACAGTTCCGTTTTTGATCCATGTTTCCTGAAGCACCATACCATAGCTGCTTCTGAGAGAATGGCGGGTAATGTCTCTGATCGGTTTGCCGTCAACGGAAATAGATCCGGAATTTACATCATAGAATCTCATCAGAAGGTTGATAAAGGTTGACTTACCGCATCCGGTAGGTCCTACAATGGCAACGCGCATACCTGGTTTTACATGGAGATTAAAGTCCTCAATCAGTTTCTTTGATTCATCATAATGGAAGCACACATTCTTAATATCTACTTCACCCTTTACATCTTTCAGTGTCTCAGAAGCCTCTGCAACTTCCGGTTCCTCCTCCAGCAGATCGAAGATTCTGCCTGCACAGGCAAGAGCATTCTGAAGTTCTGTAACAACGGAACTGATATCATTGAATGGTTTCATATACTGGTTGGCATAGGAGAGAAGTACGGAAAGTCCTCCGACTGTCAGTCTGCCTCCAGGGATAATGAATGCACCCACCAGTGCAACACAGGCATAAATAATATTATTGACAAAACGGGTGGAAGGGTTTGTCAGGCTGCTGTAAAAAACAGCCTTCAGACTGCATTCCTGTAATTCTTCGTTAACCTTTGCAAAGCGTTCAGAAGATTTTTCCTCATATCCAAAAGCCTGAACAACCTTCTGGTTTCCAATCATCTCTTCAATGAGAGCAGTCTGACGTCCTCTGGCATCGCTTTGCTTCCGGAACATCTGGAAGGTATGGGAAGAAATAAATTTGGCCACCAAAAAGCTTACGGGGGTCAGGACAATGACCATCAATGTAATCCAGAAGTTTTTGGAGAACATGAAGATCAGTGTTCCGATGATCGTTACGATTCCGGAAAAAAGCTGGGTAAATCCAAGCAGCATACCATCGGATAGAATATCTGTATCTGCGATAATACGGCTGATGATATCTCCGGTACTGTGTCCGTCAAGGTAAGAGAGGGGAAGTACTTGAATGTGTCGGATGGCTTTGGCACGGATATCCTTTACTGTCTGGTAGGTCATGCGGTTATTGATCACATTCATAAGCCACGTGGCAGCAGAAGAGAGGATGACCATTACAAGGATACGTGACAGGTAATACCACATCATTTCGAAGTTTACCTGATGTTGGGCAATGACCTGATCAATGGCATTTCCGAACAGGATTGGGACATACAGCTGAAGGATAACGGAAACTGCTGCCAGTATGATACTGAGGATCAGCAGAAAACGGTATCTTCCGATGAAACGCAGTACTTTAAAAAAAGTTTCGCTGCTTTTGCTTTTAGCAGGATCTTTTATTGTTGATCTGCTCATACAGTCACCTCCTTCATTATATTACCTGCAGATACAGAGGAGTATCTGGCTCTTTCTTCCGGAAACTGAGAGAAGTAGATTTCCCGGTAAGTATCACAGGTACGCAGCAGTTCAGCGTGAGTACCCTTACCTGCCAGAGTACCGTTATCAAGGACAAGGATCAGGTCTGCCTGCTGAATGCTGGAGGAACGCTGGGATACCAGAAATGTAGTTACTTTCCAGTCAAGTCTGTTGAGAGACTTACGCAGTGCTGCATCAGTGGCAAAGTCCAGGGCACTGGCACTGTCATCCAGGATCAGGATTTCAGGTTTTTTTACCAGGGCACGGGCAATGGTAAATCTTTGTTTCTGGCCGCCGGAAAGGTTTTTACCGTTCTGTTCCAGCATAAAATCAAGCTGTCCCGGTTTACCCTCTACTACCTCTTTTCCCTGTGCTGTGGTAAGTGCCCGCCACAGATCCTCGTCAGAGGCATCTTCCCGGCCCCATTTCAGATTGTCCCGGATAGAGCCTTTGAAAAGAGCTGCCTTCTGGGGAACAACGCCGATTCTGGAGCGGAGATCACTTCTGGTGTAATTCTCAATATTCTGACCATCCAGCAGAACAGTTCCTTTGCTGGCATCATAGAATCTGGAGATCAGATTTACCAGAGTGGTTTTTCCGCTTCCTGTACCACCGATAATACCTACGGTTTGTCCCTTTTTTACAGAAAAACTGATATGAGAAAGACTGGGGGCACCGGCTTTGTTGTACTCAAAGGTTACGTCATTGAATACGATGGCATTTTCAGAAAGTGATGCATCAGCAGTTGCTGTTGCAAGGTCCTTCGATATCTGAGCAGAATATGTGGAGAAAGAAGGGTAATCCATAGTAGATTTCACTTTCAGGATATCTGCCACACGTCCTGCACAGGCTGCGGATTTGTTCAGGGTGATGATCAGGGAGGCAAGCTTGATCAGTTCCACGATCATCTGAGCCATATAGTTATAAAGGGCAACAACCTGTCCCTGCTGCATACCGCCAAGATTTACTTCTACTCCTGCTTTCTGGATCAGAATAACAGTAGCAATATTGATCAGTACGTAAGTGACCGGATTTAACAAAGCGGAAAGCTTTCCTACAAAGAGATTTAACTTTGTCAGCTCCTGATTGCGGGTATCAAATTCTGCAACTGCCTCTTTTTCGCGGCAGAATGCACGGATAACGCGGACGCCTGTAAGGTTTTCTCTGGTCAGTCCGGTTACTGTGTCTAGTTTTCCCTGTACTTTTTTAAACAGAGGAATACTGAGAAACATAATGACAAAGACAACCAGAAACAGAAACGGGATCGCAACAGCAAAAACCAGGGCACATTTAAAGTCAATGGTAAATGCCATGACCATGGACCCAAGTACGATAAACGGACTTCGAAGAAGAAGACGAAGCCCCATATTTAATCCGTTCTGAATCTGATTGACATCATCGGTGAGTCTTGTGATAAGAGTATCTGTTCCCAGGGTATCCAGTTCTGTATAGGACAGATGCTGTACATGGTCATAAACTGCCTGTCTTAATTCTGTGGCAAAGCCCACGCTGGCTTTAGCGGCAAAGAACTGAGCTGTGATGGTACTGGCAAGACCAAGAGCCGCCATTAGTATAAGAATAGAAAATCTCTGGACAATGTATCCGTTGTCGTGGTTTGCAATACCTACATCAATGATCTGTGCAATGACGATAGGCACGATCAGGTCAAATACAACCTCCAGAAATTTAAAAAATGGCGCCAGGATGCTTTCTTTTTTGTAGTTTTTTAAATAAACTGCCAATGAACGCATTTTAAAAATTCCTTCCTTTCGTAAAAAATCTTTCCTATATTATTTCTTCCTTTTTTTGAAAAATAATACATTCAAAAGTGTATCATTTAAGACTTTTTTGTCAAGAAGAATGTGCAAAAACAGATGAACTTTGGAGAAAATTCAGCTTGACTTCAAAAAAAGATATTACTAAAATATTCCGTAGCGCTATTTGTACGCTGGCAACTGATAAATTATTATTACCATAATGAGGAAGAGACAGACTATGGAGATTATTGAGACATTTGGTCATTATGTGGAAAATCTGACGGATAAAAAGCCTCAGTCAGCCCGCCGGCTGTTAAAAACCGGCTGGGAGGCGCAGAATCTGAAATTCCGTTACATGCAGGACAAGAGACTGATGCCTGCAGACAGGCATCTTGCAAACCTGATGATGGATACCATGCTGTGGCCCCTTCAGAAACCGGAAGATTCTGTTATTGTAAGTATTTTTACACCCTGCGAAATGATGCAGGAGGTGGGATTACATCCTTATAATGTAGAGGGATTTTCCTGCTATCTTTCTGCAAGCAAAGCAGAGAGGGCGTTTCTGCAGCAGGCAGAGAATCAGGGAATTGCAGAGACACTGTGCAGTTATCACAAGACATTTCTTGGTGCAGCGCAGAAAGGACTTCTGCCAAAGCCTAAATGTATTGTTTATACCAACCTGACCTGCGATGCTAACCTGCTCACCTTCCGTACCCTGGCAGATTTTTACCAGGTACCTGTATTTGCCATTGATGTACCATGGAATCAGACCACAGAGAATGTACAGTATGTGGCAGATCAGTTAAAGGATTTAAAAATATTTCTGGAAAAAAATACAGGAAAAACAATCTCTGAGGACAGATTAAAGGAACGTCTTGCCTGCAGTAAGCGGACTCTGGAGAATTACAAAAAATATCAGCAGATGCGTGCAGACAGATATGTGCCCTCTGATCTGGTCACACCCTTATATGCAGGAATGACAAACAATATCCTTCTGGGAACAGCAGAAGAAGAGAAGTATACACAGATGCTTCTTGAAGATATTAAGAAAGCACCGGCAGCGAAAGGGAAACACATTTACTGGATGCATACCATTCCATTCTGGTCGGATGTAGTGCGCCAGGAGCTTTGCTTCAGTGAGAAAGCCCAGATCGTAGGATGTGAACTTGCAGAAACCTGTGAGCCGGATTTTGATCCTGAGAACCCCTTTGAAGCAATGGCAGAAAGAATGGTATATCATTCACTGAACGGAAGTGCCCTTAGAAGGATTGAAGCCGGTATCCGCCATGCGAAACAGGCAGGAGCAGACGGTGCTGTGTGGTTTGGACATTGGGGATGTAAACATACGCTTGGTGCGGCACAGCTTGCAAAGAAGAAGTTCGAGGAAGCCGGTCTGCCCCTTTTGATCCTGGACGGTGACGGGTGTGATCGAAGCCATGGAGGAGAAGGACAGACTTCCACCAGGCTGGGAGCTTTTCTGGAAATGCTGGGAGGTGCTGAGAATGAATAAAACTTACTATGTCTGTAAATATACCCCAATTGAACTTCTGGAATCTCTTGGCGGGGAATGTGAGAACTTTAATCATATGCCGGAGGGATTTGACCTGGCCGATCAGGTTTCACATCCCAATATCTGCGGTTTTGGAAAAACACTTCTGGAAGGAGTCATGGAGGGGAAAATCAAGGAACTTGTCCTGGTGAGCTGCTGTGATACTATCCGGAGTGTCTATGACATTCTGCTGGAAAGCGGCAAGCTGGATTTTCTCTATATTTTGGATGTGCTTCACTGTGACAGTGCCTGTAGCAGAGAGCGTATGGCTGTACAGTTAAAAGGGCTGGCGAAGGCTTATGCACAGTACAAAGGCACAGAGTTTGATGCCGGAAAATTCCGGGCTGCTTTCCATGCACAGGAGAAAATCACAAAGTCCCATATTGCAGTGCTTGGCGCCAGAATGGGGCAGGAATTATTTGAAATGACCAGCAAAGCTATGCCTCTTCCTGTAGAGAATGATACCTGCGTGCATAACCGTTCTGTGGGAAATATACTTCCACCGGAGGGTGCTTCTTTTGATGAGCTGATGGACTGGTATGCAGGTGAGATTCTGGGGCAGATTCCATGTATGCGTATGATGGACCCGACAGGTCGTAAGAAGCTTTATAATGATCCGTCTGTTGCGGGGATTATTTATCATACAGTGAAGTTTTGTGATTTTTACAGCTTCGAATATGCTGAGATCAAGAACCATACAGATGTACCTCTTTTAAAAATTGAATCAGATTATACTATTCAGAGCAGCGGTCAGCTTCTTACCAGACTGGAAGCTTTTGCAGAGAGCATTCAGCCTGAAACACTGGAGCAGACCATAGATGGAGACACAAAAGGAGAGAGAAAAATGGGAAAAGGTTATTTCGCAGGGATTGACAGTGGTTCCACCAGTACAGATGTGGTGATTTTAAATAAAGACCATGAGATTGTGACCAGTATTATCCTGCCTACAGGAGCAGGAGCTGCTATCGGAGCAGATCGTGCCCTTGCAGAAGCATTGAAGGAGGCCGGATTGCAGAGAGAAGATATTGATGCGCTGGTTACTACCGGATACGGACGTACAGCTATTAAAAATGGTGATAAGAGCATCACAGAGATCACCTGTCATGCAAGAGGTGCGCATTTCCTGAATCCGGAAGTCCGTACTGTTATTGATATTGGCGGACAGGACAGCAAGGTGATCCGACTGGATGAGAACGGTGCAGTTGCAAACTTTGTTATGAATGACAAATGTGCGGCAGGAACCGGACGATTTCTGGAAATGATGGCACGTACCATGGAAATGAATCTGGATCAGATGAGCGAATGTGGGCTGGAATTCAAAGAAGATATTACAATTTCCAGTATGTGTACAGTATTTGCAGAATCAGAAGTTGTATCCCTGATCGCCCAGAATAAGGCAACAGATGATATTGTCCATGGCTTGAATAAGGCGGTTGCCGTAAAGACTGCCGCCCTTACCAGACGTGTGGGCGGTGAGGAGAAATATATGATGACCGGTGGTGTTTCTAAGAATAAGGGCCTGGTAAAGACACTGGAAGAGAAGCTTGGAACAAAGCTGGTGATCAGTGACAAGGCTCAGCTTTGCGGTGCACTTGGCGCGGCACTGTTTGCGGCTGATATGGCTGATGTATAAAAATTATTTAAATATCCAGGGATTTTACAAGGTGGAAATCTCTGGAATTTTTATACTTTTTTTATAAAAGTTTAATTTTCTATTGACGAGTTCAAATTTAAGAGCTATAGTATACCACAGTAACAGCAAATTAACGAGGTGAAGTTTGCAGGAAAGAGGAAGCCACACAAAAGGCTATACCCGCCGAAGGAGTAAAACTCTCAGGTTCCCTGGATGCAGGGAAGAACTGCAAATGGATCGTTTCTCTGGAGACACCCGTTAGATCGGGGGCCGAAGGTGCAAATAACACGAATTATCAATAGCTACCCACAAATGGTTATCTGATTCGTGTCTTGAATCTCTCAGGCAAAAGGACAGAGGATGCTTTATCATCCCCGCTGATTCATATGAACTATATGAACAGTATTTTCTGAACTTCTGATTTTTGAAACGGTCTGTTATTACTTTGTTTCCCAGCTGTACAATATATTACACTTTTTAAAAGAAAAAGGAGATTTATTATTATGTGGGAAGCGATCAATTCTTTTTTGACAACAGTAGACAATCTGGTCTGGGGCGTGCCCCTTATGGTCCTGATCATGGCAGGTGGCATCCTGTTAACTGCCAGACTTGGACTTCTTCAGATACGAAGACTCCCCCTTGCATTAAAATGGATGTTTAAAAACGAAGAAGAAGGCGACGGTGAGATTTCCAGCTTTGCAGCTTTATGTACAGCACTGAGTGCCACAATCGGAACCGGTAATATCGTCGGTGTTGCAACTGCTGTCTGTGCCGGAGGTCCCGGAGCTTTATTCTGGATGATTCTTGCAGCATTCTTTGGAATGGCAACAAAATTTTCCGAAGGTCTTCTTGCAGTGAAATACCGTGTGGTAGCAGAAGACGGTCACAGCCTTGGCGGTCCTTTCTATTATATTGAGAAAGGTATGGGAACAAAATGGAAATGGCTTGCAAAGATCTTTGCATTCTTTGGTGTATGTGTAGGTCTTTTCGGAATCGGTACATTCAGCCAGGTAAATGGTATTTCCAGTGCAGTTCAGAACTTCTTTGATCCGAACAAATCAAACTGTGTAAATATTCCGTTTCTTGGAGAGTATTCCTGGGCAGTTGTAATTTCTTCCCTGATTCTTGCAGCCTGTGTTGCAGCAATCCTCATCGGTGGTCTGAAACGAATTGCAACAGTCAGCCAGATTATTGTACCGTTTATGGCGGTGATCTATCTGATCTTCAGTGTAGCGCTGATTCTTTTAAACATTACAGAGATCCCGGCAGCTATCGTAACAGTTGTGAAGGGAGCCTTTAATCCGTCAGCAGTGACAGGCGGTGTGGTAGGAACAATGATCGTATCCATGCAGAAAGGTGTGGCTCGTGGTATTTTTTCAAATGAAGCAGGTCTTGGTAGCGCACCTATCGCAGCGGCAGCAGCTCAGACAAAAGAGCCTGTACGTCAGGGTCTTGTAAGCATGACTGGTACATTTATTGATACGATCGTGATCTGTACAATGACAGGTCTTTCCATCGTACTGACAGGTGCATGGCAGGTAGAAGGTCTGGAAGGTGTTCAGGTAACAACCTATGCATTCCAGCATGGACTTCCGATCCCTGGACAGATTTCTGCATTTGTATTAATGATCTGTCTGGTATTCTTTGCATTTACTACAATTCTTGGATGGGATTATTACAGTGAAAGATGTCTGGAATATCTGACAAACGGACATAAGAAAACAATCCTTACATACCGCTGGCTTTACATTCTGGCAGTATTTATCGGACCGTACATGACAGTAAGTGCTGTATGGACGATCGCAGATATATTCAACGGACTGATGGCGATTCCGAATATGATCGCATTGTTCGCATTAAGTGGAGTGATCGTAAAAGAAACAAAAGCGTTCTTTGCAGCAGAAAAGCATAAAATGTAAGGAATCAAAAGTAATAAAATAACAGAAAACAGTAAATCCTCTGATTATGGAATTTATAGCAATCCTGATCAGAGGATTTTTTCGCTTGTATTTGACTGATTATGACTTTTTTGTGCAAAGTGAACCAAAATCAGTCATTATTTTTATGAATTAGTTTGATTGACTTTGAATGAATATGACAGTATACTAAGATTATAAACAAAAATCAGTCACGAACATGCAGAAAAGACATGACAATATGTACTTTTGGAATCTTTTGGTGCAAGTGAAATAAAGACTCCGAAAGGATACCAATATAAAACAGGAGGGAAAAGAAGAGATGATTTACACAGTGACTTTTAATCCATCTCTGGACTACATCGTTTCGGTAGATGATTTTAAACTGGGGCTGACAAACAGAACAAGTTCAGAGCTGATGCTTCCGGGGGGAAAGGGAATTAATGTTTCCACAGTCCTTATGAATCTTGGGATTGAGAACACTGCACTTGGATTTACCGCAGGGTTTGTAGGGAAAGAAATTATCCGTAGATTACATGAGATGGGAGTAAAATCTGAGTTCATTCAAATTAGTGAAGGGGTTTCAAGGATCAATCTGAAACTGAAATCTATTGACGGAACCGAGATCAATGGTGCAGGACCGGTGATCAGCAAGGATAAAGTAGAGGAACTGATGAAGAAACTGGAAGAGCTTGGAGAAGGCGATGTACTTTTCCTGGCAGGCAGTATTCCATCTTCCATGCCGGATGACATGTATGAACAGATCATGGCAAGGCTGGATGGAAAAGGTGTGATGATCGTAGTTGATGCCACAAAGGATCTTCTGGTCAATGTCCTGAAATATCATCCGTTCCTTGTAAAACCAAATAATCATGAACTGGGCGAGATCTTCGGTGTAGAATTAAAAACAAGAAAAGATGTAATTCCTTATGGAAAGAAACTTCAGGAAAAAGGTGCAAGAAATGTGCTGATCTCCATGGCCGGCGAAGGTGCAGTTCTGGTAGCAGAGGATGGACAGGTATTTGAAGAACCTGCACCAAAAGGCAGGCTGGTCAATGGTGTGGGTGCAGGAGATTCCATGGTAGCAGGATTCGTTGCAGGCTGGATGGAGAAGAAGGATTACGAACATGCATTCCACATGGGAATTGCAGCAGGAAGTGCAAGTGCATTTTCTGAAAATCTTGCAACAAAGGAAGAAATAGAAGCGGTTTATCGTCAGATAACCGAAAAATAATAAAGGGGGAAGAAGAGATGAGAATAACAGACCTGCTTGACAGACGAAGCGTATCGTTAACAGCTGCTCCGAAAACAAAGTCAGAAACTCTGGATATGGCAGTTGATCTGATGGTAAAGAGTGAGAAGATCAGCGACCGTGAGGCTTATCGTAAACAGGTATATTTAAGAGAAGAAGAGAGCACAACAGGTATTGGCGAGGGAATTGCCATTCCTCATGGTAAATGTGATGCAGTTAAGAAGCCGGGACTTGCGGCAATGGTCATCAAAAATGGTGTAGAGTTTGAGGCACTGGATGATGAACCTGTAACCTTATTATTCCTGATCGCAGCGCCGAATACAGAGGATAACATTCACCTGGATGTACTCAGCAAGCTCTCTGTGATGCTGATGGATGAGGAGTTTACAGAATCTCTTCGCAATGCATCGTCTGTAGATGAGTTTATGGATATTATTGACAGGGCAGACAGTGAAAAGAAAGATATTGATGAGAGACTGGCAGATACCGGATCAGCAGAAGGAACACAGGCTAAGATCCTTGCTGTTACTTCCTGTCCTACAGGTATCGCACATACGTACATGGCAGCAGAAGGAATTGAAAAAGCTGCAAAAGCAAAGAACTGTTTTGTAAAGATCGAAACCCGCGGATCCGGCGGTGCAAAGAATGTGCTGACAGATCAGGAGATTGCTGATGCAGACTGTATTATTGTCGCAGCAGATGCCAAGGTTCCCATGGAACGTTTCGATGGTAAAAAAGTGATCGAATGTCAGGTATCCGACGGAATCAGTAAAGCAGATCAGCTCATTGACAGAGCAATCAATGGGGATGCACCGGTCTACCACGCAGCAGCCGGTTCCCAGACATCTTCTGCCGGTAACAAATCCGGCGGCAGTGTAGGACATAAGATCTATATGCAGCTGATGAATGGCGTATCTCATATGCTTCCGTTGGTTGTAGGCGGTGGTATCCTGATCGCCATTGCGTTCCTGATCGATGGATTAAGTGTAGATTTAAGTGCGCTTCCGGCAGATCAGAGAGCAAACTTCGGTACCATTACTCCGGTAGCGGCTCTGTTTAAAGGAATCGGTAATACAGCATTCGGATTCATGCTTCCGATCCTTGCCGGATTTATTGCAATGGCAATCGGTGACAGACCGGCACTTGCACTTGGTCTGGTAGGCGGTATGATGGCAGCCAACGGTAAATCTGGTTTCCTTGGAGCTTTGCTTGCAGGTTTCGCAGCCGGATATATTATTCTTGGACTTCGTAAATTATGTGATAAACTTCCGGAAGCCCTGGAAAAGATCGCTCCTGTTTTAATCTATCCTGTAGTTGGAATCCTTGTTATGGGACTCCTGATGACATTTATTGTAGAGCCGGTTATGGGCGGTATCAACACAGGTCTGAATAATGCCTTGACAGGAATGGGAAGTTCTAGTAAAGTAATACTTGGCATTGTGCTTGGCGGAATGATGGCTATTGATATGGGTGGTCCGTTCAACAAAGCAGCATATGTATTCGGAACAGCTGCAATTGCAGCAGGTAACTATGATATTATGGCAGCAGTTATGATCGGCGGTATGACACCTCCCTGTGCAATTGCACTGGCAACACTGCTGTTTAAGGATAAGTTCACAAAAGAAGAGAGAGATGCAGGTCCTACCAACTTTATCATGGGTCTTGCATTTATCACAGAAGGTGCGATTCCATTCGCAGCATCTGACCCCCTTCGTGTACTTCCTTCCTGTATCGTAGGATCTGCGGTGGCAGGAGCGATTTCCATGGCATTCGACTGTACACTGATGGCACCACACGGTGGAATTTTCGTATTCCCTGTGGTTGGAAACGCAGTTATGTACCTGGTCGCACTGGTTGCGGGAACAGTAATCTCTGCAGTTCTTCTTGGTCTGTTAAAGAAGAAAGCAGCATAAGCAGCGAAATAAAAAAGCAATAACAAAAAATTAAAATAAAGAACATGGAGGATATCAAAATGAAAGAATTTAAGTATGTAGTTACAGACAACGAAGGAATCCACGCACGTCCTGCAGGAGAACTTGTAAAACTGGTAAAGGGATTTGAGTCAACAATCTCTATTGAAAAAGAAGGTAAAAAAGTAGACTGCAGAAAACTTCTTGCACTGATGGGACTTGGCGTTAAGAAAGGTCATGAAGTAACATTCACAATCGAAGGTGCTGATGAAGAAGCAGCATATGAAGCAGTGAGCAAATTCATGCAGGACAACCTGTAAATTTACGGAATAAAATAAGAAACTGACAGACAGGAGATGATGCATTCATCTCCTGTTTCTGTTATAATGAAATATCAGGGTCAAAAGGCAGAAAGTCGTTCGTGCTTGCACGATAAGACTTTTGAACTTGGGACCCGCCAAACATGAGGAAGTAGCGATTTACGAAGTAAATCTGCGGATTCCGAATGTTTGTAGAATTGCGGGAGCTGCGAAGCAGCGGAGCAATTTGTAGATATCGGAGAAAATAATCAGAAGTAAACAATCAAAGCAAATATACAATGGAGGCAGGGGTACATGCTTACAGAACAGAGATTTGATATTATTCTGAAGCTTCTGGAAGAAAAAAAGAGTGTTACAGTAACAGAACTGAGAGAACTTCTGGATGCATCAGAGTCCACAGTGCGCAGAGACATTACTGCATTGGACAAAGCAGGAAAACTTACCAAGGTTTTCGGCGGTGCAGTAGCATTAAATCATAAAGTAACTGCCTATGAACCGACAGTAGCGCAGAAATCAGAATTAAATAAAGAAGAAAAGCAAAAGATCGCAAAATATGCAGCCAGCCTGATCACACCGGATGATTTTGTTTATCTGGACGCAGGAACCACCACTGGCCTGATGCTGGAATATCTGGCAGGTGTAAGAGCTGCCTTTGTCACCAATGCAGTATCCCACGCCCAGACTCTGGCAAAGATGGGAATCCGGGTTTATTTGATCGGAGGAGAACTGAAGAGTTCCACAGAAGCAGTCGTAGGCAGTCAGGCAATGCAGATGATCCAGATGTATCATTTTACAAAGGGATTTTTCGGAACAAATGGAATCACCAGAAGAGAAGGCTTCACCACACCGGATACCAGCGAAGCAATTGTAAAGAGTACTGCAATGAAGCAGTGCAAAGATGTATATATTCTGACAGATAAGTCAAAGTTTGGCGAAGTAAGTTCTGTGACATTCGGCGGGTTTACAGATGCTAAAATTCTTACAGAAGAAATTCCGGAGGAGTATCAGGATAGCAAAAATATTCTGAAAGTGAAATAAATAATTGACAGTATGCCGCCGGCAGACAGAGCAGGCAGGAATGATATTAAGATTGGAGAGATGTGGGATGAAGTTTGCGCATATTGGGGATTTGCATATTGGAAAAAGGGTGCATGATTTTTCCATGCTGGAGGATCAGAGGTATATTATGGATCAGATGATGAAAATCTTTGCGGAACAGAAAGTGGATGGAGTTTTAATCGCAGGGGATGTTTATGATAAGACAGTGCCGTCGGCAGAGGCAGTGCAGTTGTTTGATGAGTTTATTACAGGACTGGCTAAAGCTGAGATTCCTGTGTACATGATCAGTGGAAATCATGATTCAGCAGAAAGGCTTTCCTTTGGGGCAAAGCTGTTTGAAAGCAGTGATATTTATATTTCGCAGGTTTATGATGGAGAGATGAAAAGGATTGTGTTAAAAGATCAGTATGGACCAATATCTGTATATCTTCTGCCTTTTTTGAAACCTGCGGCAGTACGCCATGCTTTGCAGAGGGATGACATTAATACTTATGAAGAGGGTGTTATGGCTGCTCTGCAGGAGTGTGAGATCGATACGACACAGAGAAATGTGCTGGTGGCACATCAGTTTGTGACCGGAGCAGACAGAAGTGACTCGGAAGAGACATCGGTTGGCGGTCTTGATAATGTCAGTGCGGAAGTATTTAAGGATTTTGACTATGTGGCACTGGGACATATCCACAGACCTCAGAAGATGGGGAGAGAGACTTTACGCTACAGTGGGACGCCGCTTAAGTATTCTTTCTCAGAAGCAGATCATAAAAAGTCGGTAACGGTGGTGGAGCTTCTGGAGAAGGGGAATGTGACAGTCAGTACAGTACCTTTGATTCCCAGACGGGATATGCGTAAGCTGAGGGGAACCTATATGGATGTGACAGCGAAGGATCATTATACTGCTGAAAATAAGATGGATTATCTTCAGATTACTCTGACAGATGAGGAAGATGTGCCGGGGGCACTCCAGAAGCTGCGTACTGTTTATCCCAATCTGATGCGTCTGGAATATGACAATAAACGAACACGTGAGAACCGGGAGGTTCAGGCAGTGGAGGTTCAGGAACAAAAGTCAGAGCTGGAGCTGTTTGAGGAGTTTTATGAGCTGTTAAATAATGAACCTATGAAAGAAGAGCAGACAGAGTTTGTGGAAAAACTGATCCAGGATCTGAAGGAGGTGCGCGTATGAAACCATTGAAGTTGACATTATCTGCATTTGGTCCATATGCGGATGAGACTGTGATCGATTTTACACAGCTTGGAGGACAGGGCCTTTTTCTGGTGACCGGAGATACGGGAGCGGGAAAAACGACGATCTTTGATGGGATTACATTTGCGTTGTATGGGGAGACAAGCGGAGGAGTCCGGGAGGCATCCATGCTCAGAAGTAAGTATGCAAAACCGGAAACACCTACGTATGCGGAATATATTTTTGAATATAAAGATGCAGTGTATACAGTGAAGCGAAGCCCGGATTATGAGCGCCCAAAGACCAGAGGTACCGGAATGACCACCCAAAAAGGGGAAGCATTGCTTACTTTTTCTGATGGAAGAGCTCCTGTGACAAAGCTGAAGGAAGTGAATCAGACAGTTACTGATCTGATCGGGTTAGATATGAAGCAGTTTACGCAGATTGCTATGATCGCACAGGGAGATTTCAGGAAATTGCTGCTGGCTGACACAGAGGAACGCAGCAACATTTTCAGAAAGCTTTTCCATACGGATATTTATAAGGTGATTCAGGAAAAATTAAAATTCGAGGCCGGTGGTCTGGACAAGGCGTATAAAGAGCTGTTGAGAAGTATCCGCCAGTATACGGAACAGGTCAGATATTCTACAGAAGACCAGTTGGGACAACAGTGGATATTGATGGAGAAGAATGGCTTTGAGGGAAATCTGGAAGAAGGTCTGGAAATCCTGGAGCAGTTTCTGAAGGCAGATAAAGAGATGCTGAAAAATTTGAATAAGCAGATCAAAGAGAACGATAAAGAACTGGAAAAAGTAAATCAGCTTTTGGGAAAGGCTCATAAAGAAGCAGATGCAAAGGCAAGGAAGGAACAGCTTCAGCAAGAGAAAGAGGTATTGCTTCCGCAGTTGGAACAGGCACAAAAAGCTGCAGAAAATGGGGCAAAGGAACCTGAGGAGATCCAACGCCTGATGCTTTCCATACAGAAAGAAAAAGAGAATCTGGAGCGTTATACAAATCTGGAAAATCTGCTCAGAGAAACAGAGAAGGCTTCCCTGCAGATAGAGAAACTGGGAACGGACGGTACAGAGCTGCAGAATCGTCAGAAAGAAAAGAAAACTGTTCTTGAACAAAAACAAAAAGAATATCAGACAACAGACAGTGCGGAGAAAGAAAAAGCAGAAACAGATTTCCGGAAAGAGAAAATAGATACTCTTTATGCAGGAGTTTATAAGAACTGCGGAAATCTTGAGTTTCTTCAGACAAAAATCAGTGAACTGAAAATACAGTCCGGACAGGAAGAACAACTTGCGAAACAGATAAAAAAGGATTTGACTGATCTGGAAGAGAAAATTGTTTCCGGTGGGAATTTGGAAATCAAAGAGAACAGCCTGGTCGTATGTTTGCAGCAGATACAGAAAATAGAAGATCAGCAGAAACGGTATCAGGATCTGGAAAAGAAAGCAGAAAGCAAAAAGAAGGCTTATCTGACCGCTTCTCAGAAACGGGCAGAAATAAAAGAAATCCTGAACAAAATGGAACAGGCTTATCTGGATGGGCAGGCGGGGATATTGGCAGCAGGACTTCAGGATGGAATGCCGTGTCCGGTATGTGGTTCTGTTCATCATCCAAAGCTTACGCAGACTCCGAAGGAAGTTCCCACAGAAGAACAACTGAAAAAACAGAAAAAGTTAACAGAAGCTGCGGAAAAAGCGGCATCTGACGCAAGTGTGCAGGCAGGAGAGGCAGCAGGACTGCTGCAGCGTTGCAGGGAAGAATTGACAGAAGGGTTTAAAAGCTATGCAGCACAGTTTCTGCCACAAGAGGAAACACAAGAAATACTTCGAAATGAACTTTCTGATCATGAATTATGTTTATTTATAAAAAATCAGGAAAGCAGCGTACAGACAGGATTAGAAGAAATCCAAAAACAGAAAAAAGTTTATCAGGATCTGTTGAAGAAAAAGGAAGAGTTCACCACACAGTCGGAGCAGCATGCAAAAGAATTTCAGAAATTACAGATCAGTCTTGAAAAGAGGAAGAGCCAGCTGGAGAGCATTCAGGAACAGCTGAATAACCAATTGAAGGAACCTGTACTTTCATGGATCTATGAAGAAGATGCAAGACAGAGGATGAAAACTGATCCGGAACTGTTACAGGATCATAGCAGTGAAACGGTGTATCAAAAGGAAACTGGTAATGTATCACAGGTTTTGCTGCAGGGAAAGAAAGCGGCAGAATGGCTAAAACAGCAGCAGGATATTCTGGAACAGAAACAAAAGGATCTGACAGCACTTCTGGAACAGAGAAAACTTCTGGAGATGCAGATTGGTAAGACTCAGACAGAACTTACAACGATCACAGACCAGATCAATCAGAATCAGCAGCAGACAGCAGCAGAGAAATCCAGATATGAGCAGCTGCAGAAGCAGAGAGAGAATATGGAAAAAGAGCTGGGTGAGAGGACAAAGGAAGAAATCCTGTCTCAGATCCAGCTTAAGACTGAGGAACAAAAGAAGCTTGAAATACATTATAAAACAGTAACAGAAGCGAGAGAAGTATTAGAAAAGAGAATGACAGAACTGGATTCGGTAATTGCATCTCTGACAGAACAGTTAAAAGAATCCATAAGTATTTCAGCTGAGGAACTGAATGCTCAGAAAGAAAACTTTGCACAGCAAAAGAAATCACTTTCAGAAAATCGTGATGAAATCCATGCCCGCCTGGAAATCAACAGTGACATGTATGAAAAAATCCGCAGACAGCAGACAGAACTTCTGAAAACGGAAACCCGCTGGAAGTGGATGAAATCTCTCTCAGACACTGCCAATGGTACAATCACAGGTAAGGCAAGGATCATGCTGGAAACTTACATCCAAATGCAGTATTTTGATCGCATTCTTGCGCGTGCCAATATCCGTCTGATGACCATGAGCAGCGGTCAGTACGAGTTAGTTCGCAGAAAAGAAAACAAGAGCAGGGTAGGGAAAACCGGTCTGGAACTGGATGTAGTAGACCATTACAATGGAACTGTCCGAAGTGTCAAGACCTTATCAGGCGGAGAAACATTTCAGGCATCTCTGTCTCTGGCACTGGGACTTTCCGATGAGATTCAGTCAAGCTCCGGTGGGATCCAGCTTGATACCATGTTTGTGGATGAAGGTTTTGGATCTCTGGATGAAGATGCCCTTGATCAGGCAATCCGCGCATTGAAGGATCTCAGTCAGGGAAGCAGACTGGTGGGGATTGTTTCCCATGTAGCAGAGCTGAAAGAACGTATTGATAAGAAGATTATAGTAACAAAGAAACGGACAGAAGATGGAGTTGGAAGTACGATCTGTATAGAAGGATGAGATTTTATGGTCAAGCGGATAAAATCATCCGCTTTGCTAGAGCGTGTCTGAAAAACATTTTAAATTGTTTATTTTAACCAAATTAATATTG
>NZ_JAJDMI010000045.1:0-28232 GCF_020593505.1 Blautia sp. DFI.3.45 | reverse complement strand
AAAGGGAAATAAAACATGCGTTTTGTGCAATTTTTATTTTTCAGACACGCTCTAGGCGGCGCTACATCGAATAACTGTTTCACAGTGTATCAGAAGGAGTTGTCACTCCTCCTGATACAAGCAAGTTCCTACCCATTGCGTATTGTTTTTTGCAACCGACCCCGGGGACTTACTTGATTCGGTTAAAAAAGGCAGTTACTAAAAAAAGTTATACAAAATTAACTTGACAGAATACCAGAGATAGTATATATTAAGTTATGAAGTTAGACATAAATAACTCAAACTGCTGAACGATCTGTTGAAGGTCTTTTTATAGCAGTAATTCAAGCTTTGCAGCAAACAAAAGCAATAAAATGTTTCGTAAAGCTTTATTTTTTGATAGATAGTTAGCATGGCCTAACTAATATTCTGCCATTGAGAAAGGAATCATAACATGCTGGAGAAATCTGTGATCGAACATTGTTCACCTACATTAGCATCTATTAAAACCGGAAATCTTTTTACATATAAATATGAATCTGAGGAAGAATTATGGAAAAGCGTAGAAGGTTTTAATGAATGTGTAAGAGAAAAAGGCGTTTCCCTCACAGTACTTCGCAGGAGTGAGAAAAAGGCGCTGATTTATGTCTGCCGGTTCTCAAGCCTTGAAAGAGATCTGAAGAAACCTGGTGTTGCGAATTTCATAAAGAAGTATGGGTATGAGAGTACAGATCCTGCATATGCACTTGAGAGACTGAGAAGCCGCCTGGCCCAGAGAGAAGATTTTCCTCATGAAATCGGATTATTTCTGGGATATCCGCTGGGAGATGTGATCGGATTTATCAAGAATGCAGGGCAGAACTGTAAATGTGTAGGTTGTTGGAAGGTTTACTGCAATGAATGTGAGGCAATAAAGGTTTTTGCCAGATTTAAGAAATGTACCAGCGTGTATGTACGTCTCTGGAATCAGGGAAGAAGTGTACGTCAGCTGACGGTGGCAGCGTAAGGAAGAAGCTATATAAAGTAATATAGCAGGGATGGAGAGTTCGTTTAAGAATCAGTATAATAGAAAAGCCGTATGACTTTTTATTATAATATAAATCATGGCTTTGCGGCAAAGAAAAAGGCAGAGCAAATTTAAGGAGGATTTTAATCATGAGTAAAGTAGCAGTTGTATATTGGAGCAGCACAGGAAACACAGAAGCAATGGCAAACGCAGTTGCAGACGGAATCAGGGAAAAAGGCGGCGAAGCTGTTCTTCATACCTGTGAGGATTTTGACGGTTCTAAAGTTGCTGAATATGATGCAATCGCCTTCGGATGCCCTGCAATGGGAGATGAAGTTCTCGAAGATACAGAATTCGAGCCAATGTTTGACGGATGCAAAGATGCCCTGAAAGACAAGAACATCGCTCTGTTTGGTTCTTATGGATGGGGAGACGGCGAATGGATGCGTAACTGGGAAGAGTCCTGTAAAGAAGCAGGTGCAAATCTTGTATGCGACAGCGTGATCTGCCAGGAAGAGCCAGATGATGAAGCTACAGATGCTTGCAAAGCTTTAGGTGCTGCATTAGTATAACAGAATAGATAAGATAAGAAATACCGGGAGACTGTCTGCATGAATATGCGGCAGTCTCCTTTTTTCGGTTGATAATATTTACAGAAACTGTTTTGGGGATTATACTATTTATTAATAGTGAGTTCAGTTTTATAGACATTTACAGGCAGTCGCAATGTACAGGCGGAGATGGCGGCGTTTGGGCTGAAATGATTTTTATAAAAAATATAAAATACAGGAGATACAACAATGAATCAGAGAGAAAGAATGTTAAGCGGACTTCCATATAAGGCATGGCTAGATGGTCTGGAGGAAGACAGACAGGCATGCAAGCAGAAAATCTATGATTTTAATCAACTGCCGCCATCCAGACAGAGTAAGGAAGCGCCTCAGATGATCAAGAATATTTTTGGAAAAACAGGCGAAAATGTCTGGGTGGAAGCACCATTCCACTGTGACTATGGCTGGAACATTGAAGTAGGTGAGAATTTCTATTCCAATTATAATCTGACAATCCTTGATGTGGGAAAAGTAACATGTGGAAAAAATGTTCAGATCGCGCCAAATGTCTCCATTTATACAGCGGGTCATCCGGTTCATCCGGACAGCCGTAATTCAGGATATGAATACGGAATTCCTGTAACAGTGGGAGATAATGTATGGATCGGCGGAAATACAGTGATTCTTCCGGGTGTTACCGTTGGAAGTAATGTAGTGATCGGTGCAGGAAGTGTAGTATCCAAAGATATCCCGGATAATACGATCGCAGCTGGAAATCCATGTAAAGTAATCCGCGAGATTACAGACGAAGACAGAATCTATTACTTTAAGAAACAGAAATTTGATGATGAGGCGTGGGAAGAAGTAAAGAATAAAAATAAATAGCAGAACTGACAGGTTGCCTATGCCAAAATCCCGAGACACACTTTGCGAAGCGTGTTGCTGTGAACGGAGTGAACAGTAATCAATTCCACAAAATACAGGTAAACAATAGACAGGAGATGATGCATTCATCTCCTGTTTATGTTACAATGAATATGATAAATATGGGAGTTGTTCAGTAATGGAGCAATTTGCAGATATCAGGGTGGATAGAGTGAATATACAGATGGAGGCAGAAGATGCTGACAGAACAGAAATTTGACATTATCTGAAAAAGGAGAGAGAAAATGAGTCTGAAAATTGAAAAGAAAAATGAAGGAACAAAAGATACGGTATTTTTGACCGGGAGATTAGATACAGCAACTGCACCTGAATTGGATACTTTTACCGAGAAAGAGTTGATCAATACTCAGGAACTTGTATTGGATTTTGCAGGGCTTGAATATATTTCATCAGCCGGCCTGCGTGTTATTCTGAAAATGCAGAAATTTATGAATGTAAAAGGAACTATGAAATTGATTCATGTGAGTGATATCATACAGGATGTATTCGATATTACGGGATTTGCAGACATACTGTCAATCGAATGACTGTGGCTGTAAAGATACAGAACTGCACAGCGAAAAGGAGGATTCTATCTACCTGAACTGAATGAAGGAAGGAGAAGTGAATTTGAAAAGTATTACAGAAGAAGCAAAAATAGAGAATATAGCGGTAATTACAGATTTTGTAAATTCCATACTGGAAGCAAATGGATGTTCTGCAAAAGTACAGATGGAGATAGATATTGCGATAGATGAGATATTTGGCAATATTGCCTATTATGCTTATACGCCAAAAACCGGAGAGGCAACTGTACAGGTTGAAATAAAGAATTTTCCTGAAAGACTGGAACTGACGTTTATAGACAAAGGCATTCCTTATAATCCATTAGAAAATAAAGATCCGGATGTTACCCTGGATATAGAAAAAAGAAAAATCGGGGGGCTTGGAATTTTTCTGGTTAAGGAAATGATGGATGAAGTTTCATATGAATATGCAGACGGACAAAATATATTGAAAATAAAAAAGAATTTGTAGATTTCATACATTGTAAGGGTATATTGCTATTCATGAACTTTTGAATAACTGAGCGTCGCATTCCTGTTACTTCGGTGTAGAGCCGCATAGTGAAGAGGAGTGTGAATATCCGCTTGACAAGAAAAATGCAGGAAAAGGAAACAGTCAGAATATGAATACAGAAAAGAAGAAACATTTAGGAACTAATCTGATAGTTATCAGTATTATTTTTGCAGTATGTATTTGCATTGGTATGGGATGCATCGGCATGGTCATTTATTATAAAAGTATGATGAGTCGATGTGAAAAATACATAACCGGTATACTTAATATTGCATCAGCCAATCTGGATGGAGATGATCTGGAACAGTGTATAGATACGCAGACAGAATCAGAGAAATATAAAGAAAGTCAGAAATTGTTAAGTCAGATCAGAGACTGCTATGATATTGAGTATGTTTACGTAGTCAAACCTCTGAAAGAAACCGGAGCAGATAATATGATGTATGTAATGGCCGGTATCAGTAAAGAGGAATTAAATGACACAGACAATGCATATTTAGGAAAACTTTCAGGAACAGAATACGGAGAAAAGGTAACCGGATATTATATTTCAGCCATGTCCGAAAAAGATATTACATATTATGCAAACAAAACATCTTTTGGATACATGTACAGCGGACTTAAGGCCGTCAGAAACAGTGACGGTGAAGCAGTAGCTGTTTTGGCAGTGGATGTTTCCATAAAAGAAATGGTGGAAGTACTCACAAAGTATATTCAGAGCATTGCGGCAGCGGGAATTCTTATTGCATTGATTTTCTTTGTCGGATTATATCGTTGGATACGCCGCAGAGTTGTTGTGCCGATTCAAAAACTGGATGCGGCAGCAAATGATTTTGTTAAAAAGAGTCATGAAGGCTTACAGCCATCAGAACTGGAATTTAAGGATCCTGAAATCTGTTCCGGAGATGAGATACAGACACTGGCAGATTCTCTGATAACCTTATCTGACGATTTGAAGAGTTATATGAATACTCTGCTCAGTGAAACAAAAGAAAAAGAACGTATCGCATCAGAGTTAAGTATTGCAACACATATCCAGGCAAGTATGCTGCCATGTATTTTTCCGCCATTTCCAAATGTTTCGGAGTTTGATATTTATGCAAGCATGTCTCCGGCAAAAGAAGTGGGCGGGGACTTTTACGATTTCTTTATGATTGATGAAAACCATCTGGCTGTTGTCATGGCAGATGTATCAGGAAAAGGAGTGCCGGCTGCCCTGTTTATGGTAATTGGAAAGACGCTGATCAAAGATTATTCTGGTTTTGGCGGTTCATTGGGAGAAGTATTTACAAAGGTGAATGATCTTTTGTGTGAATCGAATAAAGAAGAACTGTTTATTACTGCTTTTGAAGGAGTGCTGGATCTGCGGACAGGTGAACTGGAGTTTGTAAATGCGGGACATGAGAAACCGATTGTCTATCACAAGGATGAAGATATATGGGAAGTATATCCGACCAGGGCTGGTTTTGTACTTGCCGGACTGGAGGGAATCCAGTATCGTTCGGGAACAATGAACCTGAAGAAAGGCGACAGATTATTCCTGTATACAGATGGTATTCCGGAAGCGGTGAATCCTCTGAACGAGCAGTATGGAATGGATCGTCTTGTGCGGGTACTGCAGCGGAACAAGAATACAGAACTGAACCGGATGATTACGGATATACGTACTGATGTAGATGAATTTGTAGATGGGGCAGAACAGTTCGATGATATTACCATGTTGTGTATGGAGTTTAATGAGTACAAATGATAACAAGTCTGAAAAATATATTAATGAATAACCACATATTACCTGAGGAAACTTCTTATTGCCAGGAACAGAAAGAATTGTTTGATTATCTGATCGTTTCCGGTGATTTTTATGAGGTTACTGAGAATAAGACAGGAGAAAAAGAAATCCGGTTTAAAAATACAGTAGATGTATCAGATTTCCCCGGAATCATCCGAAAGGTTCCGCAACTGGCAGAAGTAAAATTTCCGGACAGGGAACAGACACCATATTTTACGGCAAATCTGAGTAAATTGCAGGAAGCGTTGAACCTGAAACGTCCGGTGGCAGTAGAAGGAGGCCCCTGTCTGTTCGGAGCTCATGAAGTAGAAGTAGAGATCATTCTGCAAAATGGGGAAGCCTGTTTTTTTGATTATTGTACGGGAAAAAGGTACGGCGAGAGTGCAGAGGTTCTGAAAGCAGATATGGAGTCTTTTATTAATGAGCATTCTCAGAGTATAGACAGAATTTATTTTCATGATAAAAAGAAAGGACTTACACATCAGGAATATGAGAGTATTCTCTATGTTTTTGAGGCTGCGGAAGCGTTGAATGCAGTGGCAGTAATTCCTCTTCCGGATATGTCCTATGCAAAGTACCTTTCTGCGGTGATCGCAGATTTACCTGAAGATAAAAAGAAACAGATTTTAACAGATTTCAGAAAAGTATCCTGGAGGATCAGCAATCTTTACCTGAATCTGATCCGGTCTCTGGAAAAAAGTTATCCGGATGTTAAATGTATAGTTGTACATGAAAGAGATACAGAACTGTGTGAAGCCTTTTTCAGGGAGAGGACTCCCCATATAGAAAGAAATAAAATCCTTCGTATGATAACTGCCATGCCAAATAGAATGGAATCTGTAAAGGATTATATTTCTATGCCTGCACTGCCTTTTTATCTGCTGGGGATCAGTGATATTCTGGAAATTGACAGTGTAGATGAAACAGATTCTTATCGAAAATGTGCAAAAGCACATAAAGGAATATTGAATTTAAGCTGCATTTTATATCCTGAAAAGTTGAGTGAAGACGGCAGGAATACTGTTTATCATGCAGAGCAGGAGTATAAGGACTATTTATGAAAAGAAGAAAATGGAATGTGAAGTTATTTGCTGTTTTTCCTGTGATGATTCTGCTGGGATTTTTCAGCTTATATTTTATGGGATTTTCCTATCCCGGAAAAGTAACGGTCAGTCAGGCTTATTCATTTAAAGAGGGAGAAGATGGCAGACGATATCTTCTGGATCAGGGACATGAGAGATTGTTATGTATGGACCAGCAGAATAAACTACTGTATACCATAGAATGTCCAAAAGATGATCAGAAAAGGACGTTATATATTGATGATTTCTGCACAGATGAAGCGGGAAACCTGTATCTTCAGGCAAGTTGCTGGGACGGAATGCATTTGTCAGAGGAAATTATCCTGCGCTATGATTCTCATGGCAGAAATAAAGAAGTGGTCAGACAGTGGGATTACAGTTCTGAGTGGGTTTATAAGCATAAAGTATATGGTTTGTCGTTTAAGAATGGAAGGCTGCAGTATGCGATCTTAAACAAAGATCAGATAGAAGTAAAGCAGGATGAGGAAACAGAAATTGACTATAAAAGTGCAGAAACTCGTCTCAATGACTGCACTTTCTTTGGCGACAGCCTCTTTCTGCTGGATAAAAACGGAAAAATATATAAGATAGAAGATGTTGAGAGACGGGCAGAGGTCACTGAAATATTTGATGTGAATCAATGTGGTTATTCAGATGGAATCCCATACAGATTAGGGGTTTCAGAGGATGAAAAGCTGTTTTATACAGATATCCGCAATCGCAGGGTAATGCTGGTACAGGCTGATAATACAGCGCTTCCTGTTGTAGAAAACACAGATACACTTACTGTTTCAACAGGAAAAGAAGATACAAATATGATCTTTCTGACAAATGCAGAATCCGGAGAAATATGGAAGACAGACGGAACCGGGTCGGAGACATTGACCGTCATTCATACAGAAATCTTACCTGTGGTTATGTGGATCATTTCAGCAGGACTGATCTGCGCAGGAGTAGTCGGCTGTATTTATTTTTTTGCCATGCTGATCAGAAAGTATGCATATGTCCTGTCCGATACCAGGCGGCTGGGGCTGATGATCGGAGTTATGCTTATTCTGGTAGCTGCAACAGTGTCCGGAATGCTGCTTCGGGAATTTCGAAACAGTTATAAAGAGAAAGTGGAAGAACAGATTGAAATTGTTGCTTATATGGAAGCAGGACAACTGAAAAATAAAGACATAAGCTCTATCAGGACAGCAGCGGATTATGATGGGGAAACTTATCAGGATGTCAGCTGTATTATGGAAGAAAGTCTTCCGACAGATATAGAATTTTATCAGAATATTTATTGTAATATTCTGGTGATGGATGAACAGAAAGAAGCGTATGCAGTTGCATATCTTGATCAGTCGATAGGTAATTATTTCCCTCTGGATGAAGTGGAAACCCGGGAAGTACAGCAGGTGTATGAGACAGGAAAGGCAGTATGGAATAAAGGAAAGGATGATATTGCCGGAAGTTATACCTACATAAAAGTTCCGATAAAAAACGAATCAGGAGAAATTACCGGTGTTGTTGCAGTAGGAACAGAGCTGATAGTATTAAACCAGATATTAACTGATATTATCAAAGGTATTGTGGCAGTATTGGCAGTTCTTATTCTGCTGTTTGGCATCTTTTTTGAAGAGGTACTGGCTTTTCTGGAAGACAAGAGAAAATATCAGGAGAGGGAGAAAAAGGAGAACGGTATTTTTCCATGCCATTGGATAAGGCTGATTATATTTGGTGTATTTGCCGCCTATAATATGACCGCATCTTTTCTTCCGGTATATCTTATGCGCTATGTTCAGAATGCTCATTTTCATAATACGGAACTGGCGGCTTCGCTGCCTGTTACAATTAATATCTTTGTGATAGGAGTGACATCGCTGATATGTCAGAAGCTCACCGTAAAATTTGGAATCAGAAAACTTGCTGTTTTGAGCGGATTATGTTCTTTTGCGGGAAATCTTATGCTGCTTATTGCACCATCCTATGTTCTGATCGTGACGGGACTGATCCTGGATGGAATTGGCGTAGGTTTTATGACAAATGCAGTTTATATCCTGATCAGCAGAATTGTTGATCCTCAGAGCAGGATGGAGGGTCTGGCCATCTACAACAGTGCCTATCTCGCAGGGCTTAATTTTGGTATTATGCTGGGAAGTCTTCTGGCTGTACAGTTTGGACAGAGAAATGTTTTTATTTTTGTTTCAACAACATGGATTCTCCTTGTAGTTGTAATTATCAGTGTTGGTGCAATGCTGGAACGGGATACTGCAAAAGAGGGAAAGGAAAATGAAGACTCCGGTAAAATCAGTGCCGGAAAACTTTTGTCAGATAAGGCAGTGAGCAGTTTTTTTGTTCTGATCCAGAATCCATATATTATATTTGGAAGTTTCGTGTTCTATTTTGTACCGCTGTTTTGTGATAATGAAGGTTTTTCAGAATTAACCGTCACATTGTTACTTCTCTTGTATGCAGAAATTCCGGTTATTTTGGGAAATCGAATAACACAATGGGCGATTGAAAAGATGAAATATTCTTCTATGTATCTGGCCGTTGGGTTAAATGTTCTCGCACTGCTGGCCTTCGTATGTTATCCCAAATTACCGGGAATGCTCCTTGCATTGATTGTTATGGGAATCAGTGCATGTTTTGGAAAAACTGCCCAGCAGATGTATTTCCTGGATCTTAAATCTGTAAAAGAATACGGGGAAGATAAGTCCATAGGTATTTATAATTTTACGGAAAATATAGGAGAGTCTCTGGGTCCGGTTGTTTTGGGACAGATAATGTTTATTTCACCTTTGGCAAAGGGAGTTCTGCCACTCTGTATGATAGTTACAGGAATGGGAGGGATTTACTGCTTTATTAACAGAAAAAAGTGATTTGTAGTTACTGTGGAGTGGACAGCAGCGATTTATGTACTCATATGTTGCAAAATGACAGAAAAGAGGAGTTTTTGCGCATGACAATTCGGAAAATGTATGATATGATGAACTTATAAATATCAATTTGTAACTGTAAAAATATTATATTGTAAAAAAACACACATAATTACCCACAAAATAAGAAATTTAGACGCAAGATTGTTCGAGAAATCAACTTGTCGGCACACTAACAGGAAATATGGGTAGAAAATATCTGTAAGAAATATGTATAAAATAATATGTAATCAGGAAGGAGATATAAATTATGGGATTGATCAAAGCAGCAGCCGGTGCATTTGGCGGAACAATGGCAGATCAGTGGAAGGAGTTTTTTTACTGCGATGCAATAGATAAAGATGTTCTGGTTGTAAAGGGTGAGAAGAGAGTAGGCGGACGTTCTTCCAACAAAAAAGGCAGCGATAATATTATTTCAAGCGGTTCCGGAATTGCTGTTGCAGATGGTCAGTGTATGATCATCGTAGAACAGGGAAAGGTTGTGGAGGTTTGTGCAGAACCCGGACAGTTTACCTATGATGCATCCACAGAACCAAGTATTTTTGCCGGAAGTCTGGGAGAGGGGATCCACAGGACTTTTGATACAGTAAAGAAGCGTTTTACATTTGGCGGCGATACAGGCAAAGACCAGAGGGTTTATTATTTTAATACAAAAGAACTGGTAGATAATAAATTCGGAACAGCAAATCCAATCCCATTCCGGGTAGTTGACAGAAATATCGGTCTTGACATAGATGTATCTGTGCGCTGTAATGGAGTATATTCTTATAAGATTGTCGATCCGCTCCTGTTTTATACAAATGTGTGCGGAAATGTTGAACAGCAGTATGACAGAGAAGAAATTGAAGTTCAGTTAAAGACAGAATTTGTAAGTGCTCTTCAGCCTGCATTTGCAAAAATCTCAGAACTTCAGATCCGTCCAAGTGCCATTCCGGGACATGTTCTGGAATTATGCGATGCCATGAATGAAGCCCTTACGAAAAAATGGCAGCAGACCAGAGGTCTTGCGGTTGTTTCCATTGCCATGAATCCTGTGACTCTTCCGGAAGAGGATGCACAGCTTATCAAAGATGCACAGAAGAATGCCATTCTCAGAGATCCGACTATGGCAGCAGCGACACTTGCCGGTGCTCAGGCAGATGCAATGAAATCAGCAGCCTCCAACACTGCAGGTGCCATGACCGGATTTATGGGAATGGGCATGGCAGGCCAGGCAGGTGGAGCGAATATGCAGAATCTCTATCAGATGGGGGCACAGCAGCAGGCAGCACAGCAACAGGCAGCACAGAATATGCAGCCGGCATCCGGGGCAGGAACATGGAAATGTGAATGTGGTGCAGAGAATACAGGAAAATTCTGCTCTGAATGTGGTAAACCGAAACCGCAGCGGGAAGAGTGGATATGCAGCTGCGGCGCAGTAAATACCGGTAAATTCTGTTCTGAATGCGGAAGCCCAAGACCGACCGGAAAGTGGACATGCAGCTGTGGTGCGGTAAATACAGGAAAGTTCTGTGCAGAATGTGGAAAGCCAAGACAGTAAAATACAGCAGGGGGAGAAATGTCTATGTCTGATCTGAGAGAATATAAATGCCCTGCCTGTGGCGGTGCAATAGAATTTGACAGTAAGTCCCAGAAAATGAAGTGTCCATACTGTGATACAGAATTTGAACTTGAGACATTAAAAGAACTGGATGCGCAGATGGAGCGTGAAGCCGGACAGCAGGATGATCTGTCAGGATGGCAGACAGATGCCGGTGGAGAATGGCAGGAAGGTGAGACAGATGGAATGAATGTCTATACCTGTCAGTCCTGTGGTGGTGAGATTATCGCAGATGAGAATACAGGAGCATCAAATTGTCCGTATTGTGGAAATCCCGTAATTATGACAGAGAAGTTTAAAGGTGCATTAAGGCCGGATCTGGTGATTCCGTTCAAATTGGATAAGAAAGCGGCAAAAGAAGCATATTACAGGCATATTAAGGGAAGAACATTTTTGCCAAAAGCATTTCGCAGGGAAAATCATATTGATGAGATTAAGGGGCTGTATGTTCCGTTCTGGCTTTTTGACGGGGATGTTGATGCTGATGTGCGTTATAAGGCGACAAAGGTAAGAATGTGGAGTGACCATGATTATGATTATACGGAGACCAGCTACTATTCTGTGGAGCGAAGCGGAGAGATGACATTCGTTTCTGTACCTGTAGATGGATCAGAAAAGATGGCAGATGATTTGATGGAATCCATTGAACCATTTAAAATTTCAGAGTCTGTGGATTTTCAGACCGCATATCTTTCCGGATATCTGGCAGATAAGTATGATGTCAGTGAAAAAGAGAGCATCAACAGGGCACATGACCGTATGAAAAAGAGCGCAGAGGAAGTACTGGCAGATACAGTGAAGGGTTATGCTTCTGTTGTTCCCGAAAATACAAACGTAAATATTTCAGGCGGAAAAGCACAGTATGCACTGTATCCGGTATGGATTCTGAATACAACATGGAAAGATAAGAAATATATATTTGCAATGAACGGACAAACCGGAAAAATGACAGGAGACCTTCCGATTGACAGGGGAATTTATTTGAAATGGCTTGCCGGACTGACCGCTGTATTTACGGTTGTTTTGTGCCTTGCTGGACTGCTGATTTTTTAAGGGAGGACGAAAGATATGCTGAAGAAAAAGATCATACCTGTATTTCTGGCTTCTGTCCTTACTGTATCAGGTACAACAGGATTTGTGACGGAAGCATTTTCAGAAAATGTTTATGCGGCAGAAGAAGTGCATACAGAAAGGCTGGCAGATTTTGCAGATCTGTTAGATGATGGGCAGGAAGAAGAACTGGAGGCGAAACTGGATCAGGTCAGCGAGGACTACGGCTGTGATGTTGTGGTTGTCACAGAGGAGACTCTGGATGGTGCAGTTCCGCAGGATTATGCAGATGATTTCTTTGATTATAATGACTATGGCATGGGAGAGGACAAGAGTGGTATATTGTTTTTGATAACCATGTCAGAACGTAAGTGGTGTATCTCCACACATGGAGAGGCTATTCAGATTTTTACTGATGCAGGACAGGAATATATGACGGATAATTTTGGGTCATATTTATCCGATGGTGAGTATTATGAGGGCTTTATGAAGTTTGCTGATCTGTGCGAAGAATTTATCATTCAGGCACAGAGCGGAGAACCGTACGATGTAGAAAATTTGCCGGAGGAAACCATCCCTTTTTATATGATATTTCTCATTTCGCTTGTGATCGGATTTGTGATCGCGCTGATCGTAACCGGAGTAATGAGAAGCCGGATGAAGACTGTACATATGAAGCCGGATGCAGCAGATTATATGAAAGACGGAAGTCTTCATATTAACAGAAGCCGGGATATATTTCTGTATCATCAGGTCACACGTACGGCGAAGCCGAAGGAAGAGAGTTCCGGTGGCGGTGGAAGCAGTACCCATACAAGTTCTTCGGGTGAGACGCATGGGGGTTCCAGTGGATCATTTTAACTGACTGGCATGACATATAAAAATTCTGATCTTTTATATTATTTTATGGGATAACCATAAAATGACAGGAAAGATTGGGATTTTATTTTGCGCAAAATTACGGATACCGGTTGCAAGACATCAGAGAATATGATACAGTACAAGGTGGTTTGTTTTGTGTAGAGACAGTTGTCCGGCAAAAAGAAAATAAACTGCGAAGCGGATTGCAAATATCCGCCTGACGATAACAGATTTCTGCACAAAAGAATTATAAAATGAAATAAAAAACAGAAATAATGGAGAGGACATGAAAAAATACGTTGATAATTTTATGCAATACCGGTTTCTTTTGTCAGAACTGGTAAAAAAAGGGATTAAGCTGAAATACAGACGTTCTTATCTGGGAATGATATGGTCTATGTTGGAGCCGTTGCTTACCATGATCGTGCTTACAATTGTATTTGGTACTTTGTATGGAAATACAGACAGGACCTTTCCTGTATATATCCTGACCGGACGACTGCTGTACAGTTTCTTTTCACAGTCCACCAAGGCCGCTTTGAAATCTATACGTCAGAACTCGGCAATGATCAAAAAGGTATATGTACCCAAATATTTGTATCCGCTGTCCAGTGTGCTTTTTAACTATGTGATCTTTCTGATCTCACTGATCGTACTGGCAATGGTGAGTGTGATACTTGGTGTAAAGCCTACGTTCTATCTGCTTCAGGCACCAATCGCACTGATACTGATTCTTATTATGTCATATGGATGCGGAATGATCCTGGCAACAATAGGTGTATTTTTCAGAGATATGGAATATCTCTGGTCTGTAGCACTTATGCTGGTTATGTATACATGTGCGATTTTCTATTATCCTGAAAAGCTTTTGAAGAGTGGATGGGCATGGATACTGAAATATAACCCATTGTATTGTGTGATTGATATTTTCAGATGTTCAGTATTTGGAAAAGCGATGAATATTCATTATTTTGCATATGCACTTATCTTTTCCGTTGTGGCAATGGTGATTGGATTATTCTGCTTCAAGAAGAAACAGGATGATTTTATTCTTTACATCTGAGAACTGAGACAGAAAGCTGCAGGGCAGCGGAACGAATTATTTTTGAAAAATAAGGAGAAAAAATGAGCAAACAACCAGCGATTATTGTTGATAATGTGAGTATGAAATTTAATCTCAGCAAAGAGAAAGTAGACAGTCTGAAAGATTATATTATCAAGTCAATTAAAAAAGAGATTAAATATAATGAATTCTGGGCTTTGCAGAATGTGAGCTTTACAGTGGAAAAAGGAGACAGGGTAGGAATCCTCGGACTGAATGGTGCAGGAAAGAGTACTCTTCTTAAGGTTATCGCAGGCGTTTTCAAACCAACAGAAGGTTCAGTTACAAAACATGGGAAGATGGTTCCGCTTCTGGAACTGGGTGCAGGATTTGATCAACAGTATACAGGAAAGGAAAATATTTATCTTTACGGAGCAATGCTTGGATATTCCAAAGAATTTATTGATGAGAAGTATGATGAGATCGTGAAATTTTCCGAACTGAAGGATTTTATTGATGTGCCGATCAAGAACTATTCATCAGGTATGAAATCCAGACTTGGATTTTCGATTGCTACAGTGGTTTCTCCCAAAATTCTGATATTGGACGAGGTATTATCTGTAGGTGATGCGAAATTCCGTAAGAAGAGTGAGAAGAAAGTACTCAGCATGTTTGATTCGGGTGTAACAGTGTTGTTTGTCTCTCATTCTCTGGCACAGGTTCAGAGAATCTGTAATAAGGCGATGATCCTTGAAAAAGGAAAACTGATCGCTTACGGAGATATTGATACGATTTCTGAACAGTATGAGAAAATGACTAACTGACAGGGACAGACAGAGATATCTGTCTGACAGAGAAAAAATTTAAGAAGTCAGAAATATCCGGAGGAGTATATGACAAACGGATTAAAAAAAGAAGATTCAGCAGCTTTAAAAGGTCTTGCAGTGTTACTGCTGATCTTTCACCACTGCTACCGTCTTGCAGACAGAATCGAAAGATATCAGGTGGATCTGTGCGGGCTGACAACAGAACAGCTTGTTGCTATTGCGGAATGCTGTAAGATCTGCGTGGCAATATTTGCATTTGTATCCGGTTACGGGCTGATGTATGGATATTCGGCTAAAATGAAAAATAAAGAAAAGTATGCAGTATCAGAATGGATATCCGGACATCTTCTTTCCACTATGTCCGGATTCTGGTTTACTGCAGCTGTATCCTATCTTATTTACTTTGGACTTGGACTTAAGGATCCGAGCAAGTGGGGAGAAACCTTTTATGAAAGAGGATTCGCCGTATTTGCAGATATACTGGGAATTTCCAAACTTTTGGAGACTGAAAGTCTTAACGGGGCATGGTGGTATATGAGTGCTGCGTTTGTATTTATTATATTGCTTCCTCTGTTAGATGGGACGATTGAGAAATTTGGAGGCATATTCTGTATTGCAGTTATCTTTTTGCTTCCGAGAATTTTAGGTATTGGATTTCAGGGAGGCTCAAAGCCATATTCATTTCTTTTGATATTTGTGGCAGGAACGTTATGCTGTAAATATAATTTCTTTCAAAAATTGCATGAATACAGGCGGAAAAAATTAAAATTCATCTGTTTGTCTGCTTTACTGTGTGCCGGCCTTTTCCTGTACCATAAAATCGACCTGAAAATTTTCTGGGAATTTCGGTATGCACTTGTTCCATTCCTGCTGATTCTCTTTTGCGTTGAATATTTGTTCAGGATTACACCTGTATCCTTGTTCCTTCAGTATCTGGGCAAGCATTCCATGAACATCTGGCTGGTACATACATTTGTGAGAGATTCTCTGGGAAAATATGTATTTGCATTAAAAAAATTCTGGCTGATTCCTGTTGCAGTTCTTGTGATTTCGCTGGGAATCAGTTACTGCCTGGATTTTCTTAAGAAGATTACAGGATATCAGAAACTGATACGGCTGTTAAAGAAAAAGGTGACGGAACATTATGCGGTACGGGAATGATTTTTCGAGAGGATCGCAATAGGATTCAGAGTGGACAATAGTGACGGATGGGAGAGCGTATCATGAAAATACTGCAGATTGGAATGGGAAATGTTGCCGGAGGTCTGGAAGCATTTGTGATGAATTACTATAGAGTTCTGGTGCATATGGATATACAGTTTGATTTTGTGTGTATGTATGATAAAATTGCATATGAAGAGGAAATCAGGAAACTGGGTGGAAGGATTTACTATATTCCAAATGTAAAAAAGAACTATCAGGGCTATATAAAAGAACTGAAAAAAATATTAAAAGAAACAAAATATGATGCAGTACATGTAAATATGCTTTCAGCTGCAAATATTGTTCCGTTACGTGTGGCTCATACAATGAAAGTGCCAAAGATAATTGCGCACAGCCACAGCTCTTCCTGTCCCGGACTGATCAGAAAAATCATGGACAACTGGAACAGACCAAAGATTGCAAAATATGCTACTGACAGGATTGCATGCGGAGAAATGGCGGGCAGGTGGCTGTTTGGAGATAAAGCTTTCCAAAGCGGTCAGGTTACGTTGATCAATAATGCCATTCAGGCAGAGAAGTTCAGTTTTTCAGAGAAAGACAGAGATTCACTCAGAAAGGAACTGGGATGGGAAAATAAAACAGTGATCGGTCATGTAGGAAGATTTGATATTCCGAAGAATCATGACAGAATGCTTGATATTTTCCAACAGATCGTTTCCGAAAAAAAAGATGTGATGCTGTGTCTGGTAGGTCCAAAGGAAGGTCTGTACAAAGAGATAAAAGAGAAAACAGTGCAGAAAGGACTGGAAGATAAGGTATATTTTGCCGGTAAACAGGAGAATATCCGCAGGTATTTATCTGCTATGGATGTTTTTCTGTTTCCGTCTGTTTTTGAGGGTGTGCCATTTGCGCTTATTGAAGCCCAGGCAAATGGACTTGCCTGCGTAATGTCAGAGGCGGTGTCTGAGGAGGCAGTTGTTTTTCCTGAGAGAGTCAGACGGCTGTCACTTGACAGAGATAATATACAGTGGGCGGCAACAGTGATGGCAATGAGTTCTATGAACAGAGAAGCGGCTGATCTGATAAAGAAGCGGCTGTCAGATGCGCATTTTAACATTGAGACAGAGGCAAAACGTTTGAAAGATTTATATTATCATACGAGGTAAATTACAGATGGACAAGATTGATTTTGTATTGCCATGGGTGGATGGATCAGACTCAGCCTGGATAAAGCAGAGAAATGAGTATCTGGGAATTAAAAATGACCAGACACAGGACAGTAGATTTCGGGACTGGGAAAATCTGCAGTACTGGTTCAGAGGTGTTGAAAAATTTGCTCCATGGGTGAATCATATATATTTTGTGACATGGGGGCATATCCCTTCCTGGCTGAATACAGATCATCCGAAGCTGACAGTTGTAAAACACGAGGATTATATTCCGAAGCAGTATCTGCCCACATTCAGCAGTCATCCCATTGAATTGAATATGCATCGGATCCGAGGTTTATCCGAACAGTTTGTATATTTTAATGATGATACCTTCATCATAAATAAAATGGAACCGGAAGACTTTTTCAGAAATGGTCTTCCAAGAGACTATTGTATAGAAACAGCGTTGGTACAGGATGATATCAATAATCCGTTTGCCTGCATTCTTATGAACAATGCGGCACTTGTAAATATGCATTATTCAAAGAGAGAAGTGATTGGCAGAAACTGGAAAAAATGGTTTCATCCTGCATATGGAAAAATGGTATTCAGAAATATGCTGATGCTTCCGTACAGGGAGTTTTCCAGTTTTAAATATTCTCATATCTCAAGCTCTTTTTTGAAAAGTACCTTTGAAGAAGTGTGGAGGGAAGAAGGCGAAGTGCTGGACAGAGTATGCAGGACACGATTCCGTTCTCCGGGGGATGTAAATCAGTATGTGATGAAATACTGGCAGTATATGGAGGGAAAATATGAACCTCAATCACCGAAAATCGGGAAATTTTTTACCATAGGTCTTCACGACCGGCAGATACATGATGTACTCAGAAATCAGAAGTGTAAAATATTGTGTATAAATGATACGGAAAATATAGGAGATTTCAGACAACAGAAAAGAAATATCAAAGATTCTTTTGAGAGTATCCTTCCCGAAAAGTCTGCATTTGAATTATCTTACAAAGATTCCGGAGGCATGTATGACAAAAAGTGCGATTAAAAAATATACGGAAAGGCTGGGCTTTTTCGGAATGATCCTGCACTATATCGGTCGTTTTATGACAAAAACAGAGCAGCAGGTCATTGGAAAGCTGACTGTGCGTTTTGGAAAAGTAAAGAAAAACCGGCTTGTGTTTAAAAATCGGGAAATGATGGACTGCACAGATAATCCGGAAGCTTTTTATGAATATCTTATAAGTTCCGGGTATAATAAAAAATATGAGATCATCTGGCTGGTCTCTGAAAAAAGAAAATTCAGAAATCAGAATACCGGAAATGTAAAATTTGTAACTGCTGAAAATAAATATGGATGGAGCAGTCCGCTGGCATATTATTATGGTGCTACAGCCGGATTTTTCTTTTATTCTCATAACAGTGCAGGACTGAACAGGTATCGGTGTAAAGGACAGACAGTTGTAAATCTGTGGCATGGGTGCGGTTATAAAGATGCAGAGCAGGGAAAGAAAAAACAGAATATAAAGCCTGATTTTGACTATGCACTTGTTCCCGGACCGGTATTTGTGAAAACGAAATCCGGACTATGGAACTGCGAACCGGACAGGCTGTTAATGATGGGATATCCCAGATATGACTGGATGCTGCATCCGTCAATGAGTAAGGATGAAATTCTGGACAGTCTGTTCGGATGGAAAGGGAAAAAAGCTGTTCTGTGGATGCCGACTTTCAGAAAAAGTGATCTGGGAGGGTGTGCGGAAAATGAAATTGAGCTTCCCTGTCAGCTTCCGGCAATACAGAATATGAACGAGCTGAAAGAACTGGACAGTTATCTAAGGGAGCAGGAGATTATTCTGATCATAAAGAAGCATCCGCTTCAGACGGAATGGGATGAGAATGAACAGGAGTTTACCAATATACGTTATGTTGCGGAAGCCCTGTTGGAGAAAAAACAGATAAAACTTTATGAACTGATAGGGATCAGCGACGGTCTGCTCTCTGATTACTCGTCAGTGGCAGTAGATTATCTGCTGTTGGACAGACCGCTTGGATATGTGCTTGCGGATTACAATATATATAAAGAAAAAAGGGGATTTGTATTTGAAGATCCGCTGGAATATATGCCGGGTGAGAAAATCTATAATGCCTGTGATATCAGAAAATTTATGAAACATCTGACTGATGGAACAGACAGTTACCGGCAGGAGAGAGCAAAGAATCTGAAACAGATGCACAATAAAACAGAAAACTATTGCAAAAGGCTTGCAGATTATTTACAATTGTAGCTGTTATATGAATGCGAAGAGAACAGTTATCTATTAATGCAATAAAACAGGGAGAATGTAATGGAGAAAAAAATAGGATATACACAGGGAACCTTTGATATGTTTCATATAGGACATCTGAACCTGATCAGAAATGCAAAAAAACATTGCGATTATCTGATTGTCGGTGTGAATGCGGATGATCTGGTAGAGTCATATAAAAACAAAAGACCGATCGTTCCGCTGGAAGAAAGGGCAGAGATTGTACGGGCCATCAGATATGTTGATGAAGTGATCGTGACGACAACCCTGGACAAAAAGCAGGTATGGGAAAAAGTCCACTTTAATGAAATCTATATCGGAGATGACTGGAAGGGCAATGCACGTTGGGAAAAGACCGGAAAAGAAATGGAAGAGCTGGGCGCTAAGCTGGTATTTCTGCCATATACCAAAGATACATCCTCAACGATGCTTCGTGAGAAATTAAAAGAATTCTAGGGAGCCAGATATGAAAAAAAGAATAAAAAAGAAAATAAAAAAACTGAAAAAATCCATTAACAAGATTAACAAGGTCAGAGTTCAAAAGGGAAGAAAAGCTATGTTGCAGGAGACATGGGCAACTGTGACCTATGGATTATATGATAATCGCAAGATCAGACGCCTTAAGAAATTCCCCCCTGCACTTGTAGAGAATAGAATGCTCTTTGAAACAAATGATGATTTTACGGATAATGGTCGTGCTTTGTTTGACTATCTTATTGAGAAAGGATACAACAAAAAGTATGAGATTGTATGGCTGGTCCATGAACCATCTAAATATAAAGAATATCAGTTTGAAAATGTGAAATTTGTGCAGAACTTTAAGAAAGGTTCCACGATCCGAAGAGCAGAAGCATATAAATATGCACTGACATCAAAATATATTTTTTACACCCAGGCTTTTAACTGGATTGGTATGTCGAGAAGAAATCAGCTCTTTATCGATCTCTGGCATGGCTGTGGTTACAAGGCAAATAAGAACGGGCGTAAGGTTTTCTTTGATTATTGTCTGGTACCAGGGGACATTTTTATTAAGACCAAAATGGAATTTTTTGGATGTACTTCCAAAAAACTGCTCTCGTTTGGATATCCCCGTTATGATATGATGCTTAAGGGCAGTGAACGTGCAGATGAATATAAAAAGAAACTTCTGAAGGAAACAGACAGCGAGAAACTGATCCTGTGGATGCCAACCTACAGACATGCTTCCAGTGAGCGTCTGAACGAGGAAACCTTAAATAATGAATTCAATATTCCTATCATTGATGATGCAGATAAGCTTCTGGAACTGAATAAGTTCTGTAAGGAGAATCATATTCTTATTGTTATCAAGAAGCATTACCTTCAGGTACCTTATGATTTTGGTGAGAATGTCCTTACCAATATTGTTTATCTGGAGAACAGAGATCTTGCGGATAACGGACTGCAGCTTTATGAGTTTATCAACTGTTCGGATGCGCTGGTTTCTGACTATTCTTCTGTTGCAATCGATTATCTGCTGTTAGACAGACCGCTTGGATTCACACTGGATGATTATGAGGCTTATACGGAATCCAGAGGATGGGTGTTTGATGATCCGTTGGAATATATGCCTGGCGAACATATGTATAATATGCAGGATTTTGAGAATTTCATCTTGGATATTAAAAACGGAAAAGATAATTATAAAGAACAGCGTGCCAGTGTAAGAGCAAAAACACATAATGTGTGTGACAATTACTGCCAGCGTGTGTTGGATTATTTTAACATTACAATGTAATGATATTATAGCAATTCCATAAATTACTGCAAACAATCCAGTCCATCATAGTGTGAAGTCCTGCGTCAGATATCTTTGCCGTGCGTCAGCACGCCTGCAGATATCTTCCTTGTCCTTCACACTCTGCTGAACTGTCTTGATTGCATTATTTTATGGAATTGCTATAGGATACAGATATCAGAAAGTCATAACAGGAGAAAAAGATAAATGAAAATATGTATTTGGTGCACCAAGATATTTGATCTTGGCGGAACTAAGCGAGTTGTCACACTTCTTGCGAATGAACTTGTAAAAGAGCATGATGTGACGATCATGGTATACCAGGACAGATTTAAAGAAGACCGGAATATGTATCATATGAGTGAGGATATCAAGGTTGACTTTATTGATAATAATGAGTTTGTCAATCGACATCATACACCGGCTTTCTGCTGGCGTTATCTTGTTCAGAAACTGAATGCCAAATATGGGATTTTTAATAAAGAAAAATATAATGATATTCTGGCAGATGCGATTTTCCCGAAAAAGACCAGAGAAAAATGGGTAAAATATTTAAATGAGCAGAATTATGATATTATTATCACAACTGCAAGTTTAAGCCTTCGTCTGGGTATGCTGGCGCCGGAGCTGAATGCAAAGACAATCGGATGGCAGCATAACTGTTATGCCGGATATCTTGATGTTCCTAATGTCGTATTCTGGAAACAGGAATGTCTGCTCCAGGAATATCTGCCGAAGCTGGACAGATACATTGTTCTCAGTGACTATGATAAGCGCGATTACAAAAAATTTCTGGATATTGATACAGAAGTTAAAATTAATCCCCGAAGCTTCGTGAGTGAGAGAAAATGCGACCCAAAATCCAAGCGTTTCCTTATGGCTACACGATTTGTATATGCCAAGGGTCTTGATCTGATGATGGAATCTTTTGAAGAGTTCTGTAAGCAGGATGATGAATGGCAGCTGGATATTATCGGAGCCGGTGATCTCTGGAATCAGATTGTGGCGGATGCAAAGAGACGTGGTATTGAGGACAGAGTTAATTTTGTCGGTTATACAAATGAGCCGGAGAAGTATTATCTGAATTCTTCTGTTTTCCTTCTTCCGTCCAGGTGGGAAGGATGGCCGATGGTTATCATGGAAGCCTTTGAATTTGGTCTTCCTGTCATCGCATTCCATACAGGAGCGATGGATCTGATCATCGATGATGGAAGAACAGGATACCTGCCGGAAGCTTTTGATACAAAGAAATTTACAGATGCGATGCTGAAGCTGGCACATGATGAAGAACTCCGCAGAGAGATGTCCAGAAATGCAATCTGGAAATCTGAGGACTTTGCCATTGAGAAGGCAGTTAAAGAGTGGAATCGTCTTTTTAATCGTGTAATGGGAATCAAGACCTTTTATATGAAAAATGAAGAACAGATTCTGGAGTGCAGGGAGAAATATCCGCTTAGAACTAGCTATGCCGAGTTTGTAAAGGAATACCAGATAAGAGATAATACAATTCTTTATGAAGCTTTTGGCGGACGTGGTATGATCTGTAATCCTTATGCTCTGTTTTTGTATCTTCTTGAAAAAGAAGAGTATCAGGATTATACCCATATCTGGGTGCTTGAGGACTTCGAGGATAACAGAAAACAAATTGAAAAATACGAAAAATATCCGAACGTGCGATTTGTAAAATATAAATCAAAGGAATACTGTAAAGAACTTGCGACAGTGAAATATCTGGTAAATAATGTAAGCTTTCCAAGCTATTTCCTTAAAAGAGAAGGTCAGGTACTGATCGATACCTGGCATGGAACTCCTCTGAAGAATATGGGATTTGATATTCCGGGAGCAAATATTTCTCAGGGAAATACAGCAAGAAATCTGCTCAGTGCAGATTATATAGTTTCCTCCGGACCTTATATGACAAAGACAGCATACAAAGATTCGTATAAAATGCAGAATCTGTATGAAGGCACAGTGCTGGAAGAGGGCTTCCCGCGTAATGATAAGCTTTTTGACAGTGACAGAGCAGAAGTGATACAGGAACTTAAGGATTGCGGAGTGGACGTAAAGGAAGATAAAAAGATTATTCTTTATGCACCGACATGGAGAGGCGAACAATACAGCCGTCCGGATACAGATTTGCAGGATGTCTATAAGCTGATCAATGTAATGGAGAACAGTATAGATACAAATGAATATCAGATCTTTGTCAAGCTTCATCAGATCGTATATCACTATATGAAAGAGAATGCCATGGAACCTGGTGATGCGCAGACAAAATTTATTCCTGCAACAATGGATACAAATGAGATTTTGTCAGTGACAGATGTACTGATTTCTGATTATTCCAGTATTTTTTATGATTTCATGCTGACAGGAAAACCGATTCTGTTTTATGTGCCGGATGCGGAGAATTTTGAAGATTACAGAGGTCTGTACTTCGGATTTGACAAACTTCCGGGACCGGCAGTGTCTACCCCTGAGAAGCTTGGTGAACTTCTGAAGGATCTTCCGGGAGTGGCTGCTTCCTGCAAAGAGAAGTATGAAAAAGCAAGAGAACAGATATGTCCGAGAGATGATGGAAAAGCATGCAAACGTATAGCAGAAGTCCTGCTTAATGGAAAAGAACCGGTAAATCCGATATATCTGAATCAGACAGATAAAGTAAAACTTCTGGTATATGCAGGAGATTTCAGTGATACACAGGAGACAGAGGCATTCTATGAATTTCTGAACAAAGTGGATTATGAGCATTTTGATGTGACGTTGATCGGGAATGGTGCAAAAGAAGAGGAGTCTTCTGAGAAACTGGATAGTCTGCCAAAAGAAATCAGGGTTTTATACTGGAAGCGTTCCTACCCGGCTACGGACGAAGAATATGTATGTCATAAAAAGTTTATGAAATCTAAGAAAACAGAAGTGCCGGAGATGCTTCTGGATTTTTACAGGCGTGAGCTTCGCAGGATGATCGGAATGTCAAAGTTCGACTATGCTCTGGTATTTACTGATATGAAGAAGTTCTTTCCTGCAATGTCAGGGGCTCTGGATGTGAAGCAGATATTTAATATAGAAAACTGGCAGAATTTGTTGAAGTGTTAAAGCTTCATTAAAGCTTCACAAACGGATCAGAACCTCATTGGAAAGAGGCGGAAAACGGTATATTTTAAAAGATATGTAAGGCAGTCTGGCAGGTATTGGGCCAGGCTGCTTTTCTGAATACGGATCTTGAATTATCATTTTATGGACGCAGATAATTACGCATGGATTTCAGTGCATTTTTTTCGAGACGACTGACCTGTGCCTGGGAGATGCCGATTTCCTGAGCTACTTCCATCTGCGTCTTTCCTTCGTAGAAGCGCAGTTCTATGATATGCTTTTCGCGGCTGTTCAGCCGCTGCATAGCTTCGCGGAGAGCAAGATTTTCAATCCAGCGTTCTTCTTTATTTTTTTTGTCGCTGATCTGATCCATGACATAAAGAGTATCACCGCCTTCTGTATAGACCGGTTCAAAGAGACTCACAGGATTTTGGATAGCATCAAGGGCATATACGATCATTTCTTTTTCGATACCAATTTCCTGTGCAATTTCGGTAACTGTAGGTTCTTTCAGGTGCTGCTTCATATAATTTTCGCGGGTATAGATTGCTTTGTATGCAATATCACGAAGAGAACGGCTGACGCGGATACTGTTGTTATCCCTGAGATATCGCCTGATTTCGCCTATGATCATTGGAACTGCATAAGTGGAAAATTTTACCTGTAAAGTGGTATCAAAGTTGTCAATGGCCTTGATCAGACCAATACATCCGATCTGAAAAAGGTCATCGGCATTTTCGCTGCTGTTCTGAAATCGTCGTATTACGCTGAGAACAAGACGTAGATTTCCTTTAATGTACAATTCACGTGCCTGTTCATCGCCGTTTTTGATCCGTCTGAACAGTTCCGCTTTTTCTTCTGCTGTAAGAACAGGAAGTTTCGACGTATTGACTCCGCAGATTTCAACTTTGTTCAGTGCCATCTTATTGAATCCTCCTTATTATCTCTGGATGTAAACCGACTATTCGCAGATATGAGCCAGGATCCTCCGAAATCATTTCAGGAAATAAAAAAAGGACAGTGGCTGCCGAATAGTTGTCATATACTTCAGTAAGAATGATTCTCATATAGCAGTGGATTTATACTTTGACCGGGAAAATATAAAAAATATAGGTCCTTGACAATTCTCTGCGGTGAAATATCAGCCTTTATGGAAACATTTTTCTTCGTCTATTTTCACAAGGATGATATCGTCCCCGATCTGGCTGATACATTCCCAGGGAATGATATATTCATTATCACGTCCGAACAGGCAGCAGAATCTTCCGGGGCCTGGAAGTATAAGGGCGGTGAGCTGACTGCTTTTGCAGTCAAATTCCGCATCAATGGGACATCCGAGACTGCGGCAGGTACAGATATTAATTACTTCTTTTTGCTTTAATTCACAGATTTTCATAAATCAGATACAGTCCTTCCGGTTAAAATCAGACTGTCGTGCCAATGCTTTCAGAATCTGATATGCGTTTGATAACAATTTATGTATTTTTGCAAAAATTTATGCAAGTCCTTTTATTGACACCTTAAATAGAAATACAGTATAATAAAACTATATATAACTGTTTGTATTTGTGTTACTGAGAATGGAGTGAACAGTAACGTATTTGTAGCCGTTTAACCGAATCAAGTATATAGTACATAAGCAGAAAACAGTAATACGAATTAAAGGGGGACGTCGTATGAAGTGTCCATTTTGTAATCAGGATAATACGAGAGTAGTTGATTCCAGACCGGTAGAAGATACCAATTCTATCCGTCGCCGTCGTTTGTGTGATGCCTGCGGAAGGAGATTTACCACATATGAAAAGGTGGAAAGTATTCCGCTTACTGTGATCAAAAAAGATCAGAACAGAGAACAGTATAATCGCAGTAAAATTCAGTCAGGAATTCTGAGAGCCTGCTATAAAAGACCAATATCCATAGATAAGATTGAAGAGATGATGGATGCCATAGAGGGAGAAATCTTTAATACCGAGGAGAAAGAGATTTCCAGCACCAGAATTGGTGAGATCGTTATGGAACATTTGAAAGATCTGGATGCAGTTGCTTATGTACGTTTTGCGTCTGTATACAGAGAATTTAAAGATGTCAGTACTTTTATGGACGAGCTGAAGAAGTTTATGAATTAAATAAGAGTTCTGTGTGAACAGTAATGTATGAATGCTCTGTGTGAAAGGATTTACGGGCAAATATAAAGAGCCGACGAGAATAATATCCCGCCGGCTCTTTATGTGTATTTTTATGGGGGTAATTAACTAAAATAAATTAAACAATACCCTGAGCGATCATAGCATCTACAACTTTCTCGAAGCCTGCGATATTAGCGCCTGCAACATAGTTGCCTTCCATATCATAACGCTTGGAAGCATCATCAACTTTATGGAAGATATCAACCATGATCTGATGAAGTTTTGTATCAACTTCTTCTGCTGTCCAGGAAAGTCTTGCAGAGTTCTGGCACATTTCAAGTGCGGAAGTAGCAACACCACCGGCATTAGCTGCTTTACCAGGCATAAATGTTACACCGTTTGCCATAAGGTAATCAGTTGCCTCGCGGGTAGTAGGCATATTTGCACCTTCTGCAACATATTTGCATCCGTTTGCAATAAGGATCTTAACAGCATCAAGGTCAAGTTCATTCTGAGTTGCGCATGGAAGATAGATATCACATTTGATGTTCCAGATACCTTTTCCTTCTGTATAAGTAGCGCCTTCTACGCGATCTGCGTATTCTTTGATACGTCCACGTTTTACTTCTTTGATATCTTTAACGATGTCAAGTTTGATTCCTTCCGGATCATAGATATATCCGTTGGAGTCGCACATAGCAACAACTTTACCGCCAAGTTCGGCAGCTTTTTCTACTGCGTAGATGGCAACATTACCGGAACCTGTTACGATGAGAGTTTTACCGGAGATTGTGTCGTTTTTAGCTTTAACCATTTCGTTCAGCATATATACAAGACCATATCCTGTAGCCTGTGTACGAATCAAAGATCCACCGTAGGAAAGACCTTTACCTGTGAGAACACCCTCGTATAATCCGCGGTTTCTCTTGTACTGTCCGTACAGATAACCAATCTCACGTCCGCCTACACCGATATCACCTGCAGGAACGTCCATGTCAGCACCGATATATTTAGAAAGTTCTGTCATAAAGCTCTGGCAGAATGCCATAACTTCTCTGTCAGATTTTCCTTTAGGATCAAAGTTTGAACCACCTTTACCGCCACCGATCGGAAGACCTGTAAGGGAGTTCTTGAAAATCTGTTCGAAACCTAAAAATTTAAGGATTCCCTGGTTTACTGACGGATGGAATCTTAAACCACCTTTGTATGGTCCGATCGCACTGTTGAACTGTACACGATAACCTTTGTTTACCTGTACAACACCTTTATCGTCTACCCACGGAACTCGGAAAGAGATGATTCTTTCAGGCTCAACAAGACGTTCCAGAATGGAAAGCTTGCGGTATTTCTCTTCATTTTTGTCGATTACGACTTTAAGGGAGTCTAAAACTTCCTTTACTGCCTGATGGAATTCAGGCTCATTTGGATTCTGTGCTACGACTCTTTCGTATACTTCTTCGGTATAAGACATTATGATTTCCTCCTCGTCCATCGTATAATTATTTTTTAAATCGACGTTATTATACACTAAAGTGTTACAAATGGAAAGAGCCAAATGAAAATTTTTTTATGAAAATTTTTTGAACAAAATTTGTACTTGCGAAATGCCGCCAAGTATGAGAAAATGTTAAAAATCATCCATACAATTTATAGCAATTTCTAAAAAATACAGTATATTTATAAAACTGCGTAAATTCGCACTGTACGTTTCGGTTCTTATATTGTCATGTATCCGTAAGAAACTGCAAATGGAAAGTCAAGCGGATATTCGCAATCCGCTTCGCTATTTGCTCATAACCGAATAACTGCTTCGCAGGACAGTAGTGCGTGAACAGTAAGTGGTAATCTGGTGTTACTGTTCACACACCACTGTCCCGCGAGGTGTTTTGGCATGAATATGCCAAAA
>NZ_JAJDMI010000044.1:0-28939 GCF_020593505.1 Blautia sp. DFI.3.45 | reverse complement strand
CTTCTTTGTAAAACCATAATAATAGGCAGCGATTTCACTCGCTGCCTAAATTCCCATTAAACCGATATCCTACACCGCGCACCGTTTGTATATATAACGGATGACCAGGATCATCTTCTATCTTTTCTCTAATGTTGCAGATATGTCGCATAACCACATTATAATCACCGGAATAGGGTTCATTCCATATGATATCATATATTTGTTCTTTGCTAAACACTCTTCCGGGACTTCGCATTAATAAATGCAAAATTTCAAACTCTATAAAAGATAAATCTATTTTTTCCTGCTTTCGAAATAATTCTCTTTTATCCAACAAAATAACAATATCTCCATAACTCAAATTTGTTTTTGCATTTTCAATTACTTGAAATGCTCTTGCTCCCGTATTGACACAGGATATTATATGATTCAGGATTTCTTCCTCACTATCTTCAAATGTCAGTATTAACATTTTCCCATGTAATCACCTACTTTATTTTTTCTAACAATCATTTAATAGATTTCTAATTATCTCTTTAGATGTTCTTATATGCCGGTATAGCCCGTTATTCCGGGCTTTTCCGGCACTTTTCATATCGGAAGAACCTCACAAATCTTTTTATTACCCCTTATGTTTTCGCTCTCAAAAGTAGTAAAAGCAGTAGTAAATTCTGCGTACTACTTATGCCGCCTTGGTTTCCTCGGCGCTTTCCGCCGCAGGCTCCGGCTTGGCCTCTGCGGTGGTTTTTGCCTTGGCTTGCAGCCGTTCCATTTCCTCCTGTGCGGAATGGAAAGTAGCGTGGGCGTAATAGTTCAGCGTCATTACAATGTTGGCGTGTCCCATGATGTACTGCAATGCCTTGGGGTTCATGCCCGCGTTTGCCATTCTGGTACAGAATGTATGCCGCATGGTGTGCGGCGTCATCACATCGGGCAGCGGCTCCTTGTGGCACTTGTTGTACTTCTTGGCAAGGCACTTGAACATGGCGTCATAGTTGACGGCGGTTTTGGGCAGGCCGTCCCGGTTCAGGAACAGGAAGTCCTTATAACCGTCAACCTCAATGCACCTGCCGTCCCTGCGCTTCTTCAACACGCGCTCAAACGCTTCATAGGCGGCTGCGCTCATAGGCACTTGACGGAATCCGCTTTCTGTTTTTGGCGCTTCGATATAGTAGCCATCCTCGGTGCTTCTCAAAAGCTGGTGGTCTACATTCACAAAGCGCTTCTCAAAATTCAGGTCAGCGGGCGTCAGGCCGCAGAGTTTGGAAATACGAAGCCCGGTTTCCAGCAGGATCACCACCTCGTCATAATACTTGGCATAGACGGGATCGTTCTGCATGAAGTCCAAAAGCTCGTTTTCCTGTGTAGGGGTAAGCGGCACCTTTGGTACGGTATCGTCGTTGATAACCTCATTGATCTGGAAGTCAAAGGGATTCTTGCGGAGGCAGTCATCCTGTACGGCCATATAAAAGATGGCAAGGTCGTTGTTCTCGGTGAGGATAAAGAACGGCAGAAGCCGGACAGGGGGATTCTTCATTTGGAACATCCCCGCCACCCGCCGCAGCGTATGAAACAGCTCCATTGCTGTGCCGTCCGGCAGTTCCAGATCGCACAAGATCAGGTCTATTTCCTTATCCTCAAAAATCCGGTGCTTGGCCTCCTGCTCGTAGTCGTCCTTGTCATGGCAGGACGCCAGAACAAAATGCAGCTCCTTGTCTGCGGCCCGCACCTTGTCCAGAAAGTCCATGCCAGAACCATCCGGCAGGTCGAGATCACAGCAGACCACCAGCGGCATTTCCTCTTGGATGGCAGCCCGCGCTTCTTTCAGCGTACAAGCCGTTTTCACCGGGTAGCCCCGGTGCTGTAAGTATTTTTGCAGACACCATGTATAGGTGTCGCTGTCGTCGATCAGCAGTATCTTTTTCATGTGTCCTCACCCCCAATATTGATTTACCACAAGCATAAACTACAAATGTTACACAAATGTCCGAGGTGCCTTTGATTTCGACAGAAAAACAGGCTGAATTGTTACAACGCTCGGACATTTCAAAAATTTCTTTGAGAAATGGCGAAAAAGGCGGGGCAGCACACGCCGCCCCGCCAATTCCATACGGTTATTCCATTGCCCGCATTTGTTCTGTTAATGAACGCTTTTTCAAATCCCGTATTTCCCATACAGAAAGAATCAACTGTAAAAGAATCAATATTAGTAGATATCCACCTATCTGCATTGTTGGAAATTGATATGAGAGATTTGGCATACCGAATAGAATACCAACAGCTTTGCTCACAGGAATAGCTATGGGAATACCAACCAAAAGAACGATTCCAAATGAAACAAGTACATATAGCAATCCCTCTGTTATGAGAGAACGATATAATTGTTTTAGGCTTAATCCAACAGAGCGTAATGTACTGATTTCCTGTTTACGCGCTTGATGGTTAGAGAGCGTCATATTGATTAGATTGATTATTCCAAACAGCAAAATTAGTAATGACAGCATTTGCAAACTTCCAAACAATAAGTTCATAGAAGATTCCATGTACTCTACAACATCATTATAGCTGCAAATAGAAAGCCCCTTTTCTTTAGAGGTAATTTTCTGCTGAATGGCTGATTCTATTTCATCATTATAAGTTTTATCAGTTATGATCTCCCATGAGTAAGCAAAATTTTCTGTGTTTGTGAATAGTTGTTGTGCAAGTTCTTGTGTAATTATAAGATTCGCTGGATCAATAGCATCTGTACCGTTTTCGGTTCCGACAAAGCTCTTATCAAAGAAACCGGAAACAATACATTCTATTTCCTCTCCACTATTTGTAATCTTTATAGGCGTCCCTTTTGTAATCCCCAGTTCCATATATCCATCTGTCAATAAAACTTCAAACTGGTTCTTAGGCATTTGTCCATCTATCAAATGTTGTTCAACAAAGCTAAAATTACCTTCTGTACTTTGAACCGAAATTATATCACACATTCCCTCAGTAGCATTTCCATTGATAGAATAATGACACATTCCTACCGAATCTCTAAGTGGTATAATCTTTTGGATTCCTTTAGTATTCAAAAGTTTTTCTTTCAAAGATTCATTTAGCGGATTATTTGTTTCGTTTTTTCCAACTGATTCTTCAGAAAGATATATACGGAAGCTTCCGCCGTTTACAAAAAACTTTTCACGGACAAATTGTTCTGGCGTATTACTAACTGCTGCGGATGCAGATATAAATAAGAGTAATCCTCCAAATATCAAGGAAAGCAATGTACTGGCTGTCTTTTTCTTATCGCGTCCAAGATTTAATAGAGCTAAAGAGTAAGGTGAAATTTTCTTATTATGTTTTCGAGATTGCATCGGAGCATTTCGATAAGCTATATATCGTACTGCCTCAATAGGGGAAGTAGTTGCCGCAATTTTAAGCGGCTTGCGAACAGATAATTTCACCATAAGAGTGCAAATGATGGAAACACCTATCATTACAAAAGGAATATTGATAGGAGAAAATCCGCTGGAAAATTCATTACTTCCCAAAACAGTTCCGACAATCGCACCCAAAACAATACCCGGAGGGATTCCAAGCCATGATAAATATCTACTTTCATAGTTTATCATTTTCTTTATCTGTAATGCAGTTGTACCTAAAGTGCGTAACTGTCCGAAATTTCTTATTTTTTCATTGATAGAAATTCTGAAAATACTTTGGATTACCGTTATACCGGCAAATAATACCAACACGGACAAACTTACAAAAGTTAGTATATTTTCAAATGACAATCCCATATTCTCTCTAAAAAAGAGAAAACCTAAGCTATAATCAGCACCAATTTCTTTTCCAATAGAAGCAATTCTTTCTTTTAGAATTGCTTTTGATGTTGAATCTGCATCAGCAAAACAAACATAACTTTGGTATTTTTCAGGATTATAATTAGGGCTATTTTCTACAAACGATTTTGATATATAGCACGAGTAATTGCCCTGTGATTCAGTCGAGCTTTCCGTAATCCCAGAAATCACAAAATCTTGTGATTTTCCGTTTATTTGAAAAGAAATTTTATCTCCGATTGCAGTATTAGAAAAATATTTGTTCACCATTTCACGGTCAACTGCAATTTCATTTTCTTTAGATGGCATAGTCCCATCTTTTAGTGTAAATTGATTTCGGGCAATATAGCATGCCGCGTCATCCATATATGCCAAATACAATGAATATCCCTCTGGCATTTTTATTTCTCCCAGATTGTAAAGCGACGCTACCGTTTCGATTTCTGGTTGATGACGAAGTTTTTCAATTTTATCCTCTGTCAGATTATCATAGCTGGCTTGAAAAGTGGCCATATTATTTTGAGATTCCTGAAAAGCAAAAAATAATGTTCCACACATTGACATCAAAAACGCTGCCAGTGAAATAGCAATTATTATCATAAAATTCCGGCGCTTCTCGCTTTGCAAACTTTTCTTTGCCAGCTTCTTTGTAATGGCGCTGGTATCATTTTCAAAAGGCCATGTCATAGCTTGCCACCTCCTTGCTCCACAATCTTTCCGTCCTCAATGCGGACAATCCGATCTGCAAGGCGGGCTATGTCGTCATTGTGGGTAATCATCACGACAGTTTGCCGAAACTCTGCGCTGGTGCGCTTGATAAGCCCCAGCACCTCGGCACTGGTCTTGCTGTCAAGGTTGCCGGTCGGCTCGTCGGCCAGCACAATAGCCGGTTTGGTAATCAGGGCGCGGGCAATCGCCACACGCTGCTGCTGGCCGCCGGAAAGATTGTTCGGCATATTTTTCAGTTTATCTTCCAGCCCCAGCAGGTAAACGATCTCGTCCAAAAACTTCTGATCCACCGTGTCCCCGTCCAGCTCCACCGGCAGGACGATGTTCTCATACACATTCAAGATGGGAACAAGGTTATAGTTCTGAAAGATAAAACCGATGTTGCGGCGGCGGAAGATGGTGAGCTGTTCATCGTTCTTCTTTGCCAGTTCTTCGCCCCGGACGATCACGGTTCCGCTGGTGGGAGTGTCCAGCCCGCCCATCATGTGAAGCAGGGTGGACTTGCCGCTGCCGGAGGTTCCCACAACAGCCACAAACTCGCCATCCTCCACGGAGAAGTTCACGCCGTCAAGGGCGCGGGTGATGTTCGGCTCTGTACCGTAATACTTTTTCAGATCAATCGTCTGTAAAACGCTCATACTCAAAACTCCTTTCAAGGCTTTCTGCCTGTTGATAAGGGTATTATAAAACCCAAATGTCCGCGAAATGTTACAGCCGCCAAAAAATTTCATTGAAAATCGGGGTGAAATGTTACAACGCTCGGACATTTCAAAAAAATTTACGGCGGGCAGCCGGAAATGGCCGTCCGCCGCGTCCTATTTTGTAGGCAGCATAATGGAAAATTCCGAACCCTTGCCCGGTTCCGAAACCACTTTGATATAGCCGCCCTGCCGCGTTACGATCTCGCGGGCCAGATACAGGCCAATCCCCACGCCCTGCTGTTCGTGTACTTCTTCCTCACGATAGAAGCGCCGGAAGATAGCGGCCTGATTGCTTTCGGAAATGCCCTTGCCGGTGTCGGTTACTTTGATCTCCACATACATTTCCCACAGCACCACCGACACAGCGATTTTTCCGCCTGCCGGGGTGTACTTCACCGCATTGTCCAGCAGATTAAAGAGGGCCTCGGATGTCCACTTGCTGTCATGGAAAACGGTCAAATCCTCCGGGCAGTCCACGGACACGGCGATTCCCTTTTTCTCCGCTGCATACACGATTCCACTCATGGCCTGCGCCACGGTATCAAAGAGGCGGCCCAGCTTCTTATCCAACTGGATTACGCCCGTTTCCAGCCGGGAGGTTTTCACAAGGGCCTGAAAGAGAAAGTCCAGCTTATCCGTCTGGCTGCGGATTCCACGGATAAAGTCGATGCGCTCCGCCTCGGTCATAGGCTTTTCCAGCAGGGTGTCCGTCGCCATTTTCAGATTGCTTACCGGCGTTTTCACCTGATGGGAAATATCCGATACAAGGGTCTGCAACTCCTGCCGTTCCTCGTCCACCCGGCGGCGGTTCTCCTGCATGATTTGGTAAAGCCTTGCCAGCCGGTGTCCAATTCTGGCAAGCTGGGTTTCGCTGTCCTCCGGGCGCTGGGGCGCTTCATTCCCAGCGATCATGTGGTCTAAAGTCTGGCACAGGTCAGCGGTAAACTGCGACAGCAGCTTTCCAAACGCCTGCGTCAGTACAAAAATCCCCACAAGGGCGCACAGCAGCAGCGCCCCGCCCGTCAGCAGCACCGCAATCTGTTTTGTCACAAGAAACAGGGCTATGGTGATCCCGGACATGGAGAGGGCAAGCCCCATTGCCACCCGGCTAAACAGCCGCTTTACCGAGAGATTTTGAAACTTCATTTTGCCTCACCTCCCGTCCATTGATAGCCCATGCCGTAAACGGTCTTGATGTAGGGCGCGCTGCCGTCGGATTCAATCTTGCTGCGAATCCGGCTGATGGAGGTTGTCAGGGTGTGTTCGTCTACAAACCGCTCGTCTATATCCCACAGCCTTTCCAAAAGCTGCCCACGGGTCAACACTTGCCGGGGATTTTTGCGGAACAGGTTCAGCATTTTGTACTCCATCGGGGATAGGGTCAGGGGCTTGCCGTTTAGGGAAGCCGTCTGCTCCGAGAAGTCCAGAAACAGCCGCCCGTCGTCGTAAATGTCCTTAGCCGGTTTGTGGTGTTCCAGCATGGCGAACATGGCTTTGATTTTCCGCTGCAAGGCCCCGATCACAAAGGGCTTTGTGATGTAGTCCACCGCGCCCACCTCATAGCCCCGTATCTGGTCGCTCTCCTGATCGTTGGCGGTCAGGAATATTACGATGGTGTCCGGGTGCTGGGGCTTTATCAGCTTGCACAGCTCAAAACCGTTGCCGTCCGGCAGGTTGATGTCCAGCAGCACCAAATCAAATTCCCGCTGGCGGATGGCGTCGGCTGCGGTTCTGGCATTTAGGGCAGAAGTCACGCCGTAGCCATCTGCGGTCAGGTTATAGTCTAACATCTTATTCAAAAAACTGTCGTCCTCGACAATCAAAATCTGCTTCATATTCTCACTTCCTTTGCTTTTTGCAGATAGTATAACAGGCAAATGTCCGCGAAATGTTACAGCGGACGGATTTTTTCAAAAAAGTGCTTTTTCTTTATTATAGGATAGCCCGCTTTTCCGTACAAGGCGCAAAATATGAATTATAAAGTTTAATCTTACTGCATATAGCAACATTCCATTGAGAAAATATGAAATATACAATGTAGATGGGTGGTGCTATATGGCAAATATCAAAGATTGTCCCGGCTTTGAAACTTTCGGCGCGGATGTAAAAGCGGCGCGGAAAGTCAAGCAGTTATCGCGTAAGACGCTGGCGGAACAGGTCAATATCGACTGGCGCTATCTTGCCAACATCGAAAATGACGGCACGATTCCCAGCCTGCCAGTTATCATACAGCTTATTAAAATCTGCGGGCTTCCCGTGGAACGGTATTTTAACCCGGAGGTCATGCGGGAGGAAAGTGCACAGCGGCAGCGGGTCAGCCACAAACTGAAACTCTGCCCGGAAGAATTTCTGCCGATCATCAAGGGCGCGATTGACGGGGCCATTCAAATTCAACAGAAGAATGACGAAACGGAGGGTGCATGACAACCCTCTGTTTTGTTTTTGGGAGGACGCAAGGCTGCGCCCTCTCTTTTTTTGTGCGGTTTTCGGAAAAACCAGGATTTTGCGGGTATTTCCTTGGGGTCAGAACGCTTTTTAGGGGAAGAAGAACAAAGACAGCAAGCATAGGGGTCACACTCCCGGCAAACGGCTTCCCGTTTGTATCTTGGGGAAGTCCCCAAACCCCTGAATGAATGGAGGTGCGAAAGTGGCAAACCGAAAACGGAAGTTTGTGCTGCGCGTCCCGGTGACGCCGGAGGAACGGGCGCTGATCCAGCAGAAGATGGCCCAGCTTGGCACAAAGAACTTTTCTGCCTACGCCCGGAAAATGCTGATTGACGGCTATATCGTCCATATCGACACCGGCCCCGTCCGGGCGCAGACCGCAGAGCTGCAAAAGATCGGCGTCAACATCAACCAGATTGCAAGGCGTATCAACAGTACCGGGACTGTGTACGCGCAGGACTTAGAGGACATCAAGGGGGCGCTGGCACAGATATGGCAGTTACAAAGATCCATCCTATCAAGTCAACGCTGAAAAAGGCGCTGGACTACATCGAGAACCCGGACAAGACCGATGAAAAGCTGTTCGTTTCTTCCTATGGCTGTTCCTATGAAACGGCGGATATTGAATTTCAAATGCTGTTAGATCAGGCGTACCAAAAGGGCAACAATCTGGCCCACCACCTGATACAAGCCTTTGAACCGGGGGAAACCACAGCAGAGCAGGCCCATGAGATCGGGCGGCGGCTTGCCGATGAAGTGCTGCAAGGTAAATACCCCTATGTGATAACCACCCACATCGACAAGGGCCACCTGCATAACCACATCATTTTCTGCGCCGTGGATATGGCGAACCAGCGCAAGTACATTTCCAACCGCCAGACCTACGCCTTTATACGGCGCACCAGCGACCGGCTGTGTAAGGAATACGGCCTGTCTGTGGTAAAGCCCGGCAAGGACAAAGGCAAGACCTATGCCGAGTGGGACGCACAGAAAAAGGGCAAGAGCTGGAAAGCAAAACTGAAAATTGCCATTGACGCGGCCATTCCGCAGGCCAAAGACTTTGATAGTTTTCTGCGGCTCATGGAGGCGCAGGGCTATGAAGTCAAACAGGGCAAGTTTATTTCATTCCGCGCGCTGGCAGACGGCCTCCGTCCCGGACAGGAACGCTTCACCCGCTGCAAGACCTTGGGGGAGGATTACACCGAGGAACGGATCACCCAGCGGATCAAGGGCATTGCCATCGACCGGGGGCCGCGCAGAAGAAGCGCCGGGGAAATCTCCCTGCGGATCGCCTTGGAGGACAGTATCAAGGCCCAGCAGTCGGCGGGCTATGCGCGGTGGGCGAAGCTGCACAACTTGAAGCAGGCCGCCAATTCCTTAAACTTCATCACAGAACACCAGATCGACAGCTACGAGGACTTGGAAAGCAGGCTGGCCGAGATCAGCGCGGCAAACGACGCGGCGGCCTCCGCCTTGAAAGACGCAGAACGCCGCCTTGGGGATATGGCGCTGCTGATAAAAAACCTCTCCGCCTACAAGCAGCTCCGGCCTGTGGCGCTGGAACTGCGAAACGCCAAAGACAAGGCCGCGTTCCGGCGGCAGCATGAAAGCCAACTAATCTTGTATGAGGCGGCGGCAAAGGCGCTCAAAGAGGCCGGGATCACAAAGCTCCCCAACCTGTACGCCCTCAAAACCGAGTATAAAAAACTGGACATAGAACGGGAACGGCTGTCCGCACAGTACAGCGAAGCGAAACAGAAATTGAAAGAATACGGCATTGTCAAACAGAATGTAGACAGCATTTTGCGGACAGCGCCGGGAAAGGAGCATACGCAGGAACGATGAACATACCGAGAATGAGTTATCCCCAATACCGCAAGGCCCGCAGGCTCACCCATGAGTGCTGCAATTACTGTAACGGAAACTGCCTCCTGCTGGACGATGGGGAGGAATGTGTCTGTGTGCAGAGTATTTCCTATTCGCTGCTGTGCCGGTGGTTCAAGGTGGCCGTCCTGCCGTTGGACGCGGCCCTGTGCGCCGAGATCACCAAAGGCCGGGACGAGATCAAACGCTGCGCCGTCTGCGGGGCGGCGTTTACGCCCAACTCCAACCGGGCCAAATACTGCCCGGATTGTGCGGTGCAGGTGCGCCGGAAGAAAGAGGCGGAACGCCAGCGGAAAAGATACCTCCTGTCTACGCATTTAGGGCGGTAAAAGTCCACGGAAATCAAGGGTTTTTCCGCATGGTCGGCAGGCAGGTGGATAAAGTTATCCTGTTCCCCCAAAAACAGGGTTCTAAATGCGGGAAAATGGACAAAAAAGAACGCCGGGGCAAAGACACCTTTTCAGTTCTTTGTCCCGGCTGAATTATTTTGTGTAGTGAAGATACATAGAAAAACAGTTCGACATAGAATCTTATTTTGGACAATGCTATAATCAAATAAGCTTCTTGTTACAATTTTCCTGCAAAAAGAAAATTTAATATTGACTCTCTCGTGGCGTAAGGGTTTACGCTTAAAGCGAAAGGAGGATACATGAAAACAGTAAAAGATGTGTCGGATATAACCGGAATAAGCATACGGACACTTAGATATTACGATGAAATAGGCTTATTGAAACCGACAAAACTAACTGAATCCGGTTATAGGCTTTATAATAATAAAGCACTGGAACAATTACAAGAAATTATGTTCTTTAGAGAGTTGGAAATTCCGTTGATGGACATAAAAAAAATCATGGAGAATCCAAATTATGATAAAGAACAGGTTTTATTAGCTCAAAAGAGTTTTCTGGAAAGAAAACGCAACCGACTAAACGGAATTATTGAGCTGATAACAGATGTCATGAAAGGAGTTAATACCATGAGCTTTGAAGCATTTAACAATGACGATATTCAAAAAATGTTAGACCACACTTTAGCAACTATGTCTAAAGAGGTACTTGATGAGCAAGTAGCTAAATATGGAAGTAAAGAAAAATACAGAGAATATTTAGCAAGCGGATTTGCAAATGAACAGGCAATGGCAGATTTGGTTAAATGGTATGGAAGCAAAGAAAAAGCAATGGAAGCGATTTTGAAGCCTACTGGAAAGGCTGATAATTTCAAGCCTGAACAGGATGAAAACGATAAAATTTATAAGCAGTTCATGTCTGCAAAAAAGGAAAACAATGACCAGTTAGCAAAAGAAGCCGTTGTCATGCTTGCTGAAAATTACAAAAAGCAGTTTCATTTGGATAACGCAAGAAACATTCTTCTCGATTTGGCAAAAGAATATCTGGCACATGAAAAATTAGCAGAAGCAACTGATAAACAGTATGGCGTAGGTTGTGCTGAATACATCGGAAATGCAATTCAAATGTATTATGGAGTTTGACTTTTGGCAGAGATTATATAAAAATGCCGGACGCAGAGGCTTTGGCAGCCTCCGCGCCCGGCGTTTTGCTTATTCGTCTGTGAAGTGGAACCGCTGCGCCGCAAAGTCGGCGTCGCTTATGGCGTCCAGCTTATCGGCGGTCTGGCAGGCCAGCGCCGCCATTTCCTTGTCCATGTCCGGCAAAGCTGCCCGGAGATTTGCCGCCGTCCTGCGGCGGTCGGCGTTGTGGTACAGACAGATCAGGTTTTCTTCTTCCACGGTGAAATACATTCCTCATACCTCCATCCATTCCTCCGAATATTATTATAATTCGTTCTTTCGAATAATACAATCATATGCCTTCTACATTGGCACATCCTTCGGGAGTGCATGAAAGGATACCTAGCAAACACTTCCTATGTCATGACACAGACGAAATTTCCCACACTTTCCTAACGTCTGTACGATTAAATTTCCATAGGAAAGTCTTCCTGGCATTCTTCTGATTTTCTTCAATTTTCCGCTAGAATATCTTGACTTTTCACGCCGTCTGTATCATTAGTTAAATTTTTTCATGTATCTTGTGAATATCTCTTGGGTGTTAAAAAGGAAAAATAAGCAGTGATCTGGAATATTTTCACAGACCACTGCTTAAATTTTTATTAAAGCGATACCCAACTCCCCACACTGTCTGTATGTACATTGGTTTACTTGGATTATCTTCTATTTTCTCACGTAGGTTACGGATATGACTCATAACAATATTATAATCGCCAAAATATGGTTCTTTCCAGACACAATCGTAAATCTGCTCTTTACTGAACACTATTCCGGCATTTTGTGCTAATAGCAATAAGATTTCAAATTCTGTATAAGTCAATTCAATTTCAGTTTCACCATGGATCACTACTCGCCTATATTTGTCTATACTTAGTCCCTCAAAGCACAGGTTTTTATTTTCAACAATGTCTTGTTTGAAAATTTTTGTTTTTTCATCTACGCATGATAATATCTGATCAATAATATTTTCTTCCCCATCCTCAAACGATAGTATTAAAATTTTCCCAAGTAATCACCCCTTTTCACATCTGTAACGAATCACTCATTTTTATGAAAATTGCTTTGACTTATAAAATACCAGTCCTTTTACCAAACATCCTACGGCAAAACAAATACTTATTCCCAACACAATATACCATATCTCATATATGTCATTTATAATTACGTTTATAATAAGAAAAATCGGCATAGAATCTACTATAATCCATATGATTCCTCCAAAAAATATTCTTATCAATGCAGGAAGTCCCCAGCATATAGAAGCAATAATTACCGCACCAAAAGAGCTGCTTTGATATGCTGAGACGCATAGTGTAAGCGCACATAATGATAAAAATGCCTGAAAAGCTAATCCTAATAAAATTCCTAAATATTTCAAGAACAATATAGGTCGACGCATATATTGCGAAAGTATTATCCACGATATGTTATTAAATCCATTCAATCCATATACCATCCAACATAGGATCAAATTAACCACCACTATCCACGCAAATATGAAAACAGTAAATGTGAAAGAAGCAAAAATTTTAGCCCAAACATCCTTTCTTCTTCCTTCCTGTGTACTGAAAATTAATGGCAGCATTTTTGTTTGGCTTTCCTGTGCGAAAACAGTTGATACTTCACAGATAACCAATATACTTCCCAAAATCAATCCAAACTGAAGAATTTCGATAAATACTTTCCATCCTCTTGTATATGCCAAATAAGGTGTTTTCCCAATTTCATCATAAAATTTTCCTAATTCTGTTTCCTCCAGAGAATATTTTTCCGTTGGAAGTACACCGTTTTCCCACGCACCATTGGTAAAATATTCTGTAACAAAATCGTTTAAAAAATTTCCATCTCTCCACCCTGGCATATTTTCTTCAATTTTTGCAGGCAATCCATATTTTTCAATTATTTGATTTACTTTTTCATCCGTCAGATCACCTTCAAATTCTTTCGTAATTTTCCGATTTATCTGGACTGCTTCATAACCAGAATAAAACTTTCCATCTACTGTCGCTATTTCTCCACCTACCTCAGCAAAGCAAAAATACAGAAGTATCAATCCTGTCACAACTAAAATTCCTATTTTAAATATTTTATTATAAAAAAGTTTAAAAAGCTCCGTCTTATAAAGTCGCATTTTTTTCTTCCCCTGTTATTTGTGTATGATAAAGATATGCATCTTCCAGTGTACTTTCTATATTTTCCGCACCTACCACCGGCTGCCTTTTTGAAACAATTCTTAATTCAACACTTTCGCCTCTGCTTCTCATATTGCTTACAATAAAACTACTGGTTATCTGTCCTGCTTCCTTTTCAGACACGATACACTTCCAAACACATCCTTCCACTTTATCCGTAATCTCTTTCTCTGTTCCTTCCTGGATCAATTCTCCGTTTTTCATAATTAAAATACGATCTGCAATATAATCTATATCAGATACAATATGTGTAGACAGTAAAACCATTCTGTTTTTTCCAAGCGAACTAATCACATTTCGAAAACGTACTCTCTCCTTCGGATCAAGCCCTGCCGTAGGTTCATCTAAAATCAAAATCTCAGGATTATTCAAAAGTGCTTGTGCAATTCCTATCCTTCGTATCATGCCTCCTGAATAAGTCTTGAGTTTCTTCTTTTTCACATTTTTTAATTCCACCATATCCAGAAGTTCATCAATACGACTATTAGCATAATCTTCCGGTAGTGCCTTCAATGCTGCCATGTATCGTAAAAAACGTTCTGCCGTGAAATCACCATAATATCCAAAATCTTGCGGCAAATAACCTAACAGCTTACGATATTCTGCACCCATACTGACTATCTCAATATTATCGCAATAAATACTCCCTCCCGTTGGCTGCAAAACACCACAAATTAATCTCATTAATGTTGTTTTTCCCGCACCATTTTCTCCCAGAAGTCCATACACACCATTGGTAAATGTATAATTAAATTTTCTAACTGCTTCTTTATCTTTATATTTTTTCTGTATATCCAGCAACCTTAATTCATGCATAATATTTCTCCTTTTTCTATTTGACTCAGTAATTTCTTTACCTGTATTACAAATATAAATCCTGATACTAAAAAGGCTATTCCCCATATCCAAAGAGCAGTTGCCAAAAGTATTTTCGGAATCGAACCAATCACTATATAACATATTGACAGAAAAACTGAACTCATCCAAAACAAAAGTGAACTTTTTCCCCTTTTTTCTATTGATAAAATTCCTAATGCAACTATATTTGACATCAGATATGGAGTCAGAATATATAAACCAACCTGTAATAAGCCAACTTTCTGGAAGTAACTTAAATAACCAGTCACAAATAGCAACAGCACAATATTTATCATACCTGACAGTGCCAACCACGCAGCCACACACTGCTTCGTATTGAAATAGCAACATTCTCCTAACTCCGCCATTCTTCCAAAAAATACTTTATCAATTATACTGATAGATACTACGCTCAGAATGCCTGCTCCAACCATACATGCAATAATTATCTCATTTTGATTCACCCCAATGTATTGTAATGCTGCAATAGAAACAATTCCCAAGCAAATAATAACACCATAAATAATAAAAAAAACTTTATCCATGTACCAAATTTGATGAAGCAAAATATTTTTTATAGACATCATTGGCGTTCTCTGCTTTTCCATTGTCTCAAGCATCATATTATAAGTTTCTTGTTTTCTTATTTCATCAACCTGAATTTGCTCCTCTGCCTTTTCAAAAAGAGCCTTTATTTCGCTATTTCTCATAATCATTCTCCATTAGCTTTTTTAACTGATTTATGCCTAATCGAAATCTTGACTTTGTAGTAGAAACACTGCACCCCATAATCTTTGCAATATCCTTAAATTTCATTTCTTCATAAATGCGAAGAATAATAACTTCTCTCGTATCCTGAGAAAGTTTCTTTAATAAATTTTTCAAATAAACAGCATCCTCCACTTCAATCAACATATCTTTCCAATTTGGAATTTTATCAATCTCTTCCTTTTCTATGACTGCTACTTTTTCTTTCTTATCACGGAAATAGTTGAAACATATATTCCTTGCAATGGTCAGGAGATACCCTTTGAGATTATGATGTTTATAGGAAGTTCCATATTTCATAAATTTTAAAAAAGTTTCCTGAGCAATATCGTAAGCATCATTCTCTGTTTGAACCATATATAAACAAAAGCGATAAATATCTGCATAATATCGTTCAACAATAATACTGACTGCTTCTTTATTCCCGCTATGCATTTTTTGAATTAACTCGCTGTCCTTCATAGCGTTTTCTCCAATCATAAAACGTTTTACACCTTATATAACCACTACACACTCAAAAAAGTTCACCACAAAAAAATTTTTTTCATTTCTTTTCAAATACTTATAATAACTCACGTAATTCTACATCCTGCAGTTAGGGACTATGAAAAAAATTTGTTTTAATCGAAATATAAAAATTCTATAATGCGTCTTTTCGCAACTTGTAAAATAAAATAGGCAGCTAGTTCTTCTTAGCTGCCTACCCGCCAATGGAATATTTGGATTCAGGCATTATCCACGCCTTCCTACGGTCATTTTTATTATATTCTCAAGTCAATTTATTATCCCTACAAATACAGTATTCTATCATATAGATCTTTCCAGTTTGCTGGTAATATATTCATTTTATATACATCAATTTTTGTCCTGGAAATGAGTCTGTCTAATTCGTTCATCAACATATCAGCATCTTGCTGCAGTAATATTTTCTTTAAAGCATATAATCTTGAATACAAATTTGTATTATCCGGAAGAACATCTGTGCTATCTCTATTATCTGGTATTACCACAGAAGAAGTCATGCCAACTACCATCGAATGATGTGCACAATAATTTCTTAAATTTCTAACAGCATCCAACCATGTATCCATCTGCTTTGTTACTTCTTTCTTATAGTTGGAAGCAGAATATGTATAATCCAACACCTCTTTTCTTAAGTCGCCACGCAAATATGAATAAATCATCACAATCGTACCCATTTCAAAATAAGAAAATGCTGCCCATACAGGTAATACATTGTTTTGGCGAGTTCCCCCTTTACGGTACTCCCTTAGTTCCGGATGTTTTACAACATCTCGTCTGAGTTTTTCCTCATCATTTGTTAAATTGGCAAAAAATTTCGTATTAAAAAAAGTTATATTTCTATTTCTGGTCTTTTTATCTTTCTCGCTCTTAGTAGGTGTGTAGTATTGTCTATCCAAATAAAAGCCTGCATCTCCGGTCTTTAACGAAACAGCATTGGCAATCGCACTTTTAAAACGAACCTCTGCTTTCTTACAATACTTAAATAATAATAACCTTAATTGCACATCAAAATCATATAGTTCAAAGAAAACTTTTGAATTCGCCTTACTTCCAAACGCATTGACTTGTGTCAAAAGAAATTTTCCATAACGGCTTGCTCTGAAATAACCTGCATAACCAAGAAATTCTCTCATCTTTTTTCTCTGACGAAAAGTGATATATTTTTTCATTAATACAACCTGGGATTCTAAATCCATTGGTAACTCAGTATTCGGCATTTGCAGCACCCTCTTTCATAGTAAAAAAAAAGAATGGATATACCATTCTTAATCCCGCCAATGGAATATTTGGATTCGGGCATTACCCATGCCTTCCTACGGTCTATGATTATATTAACACATGACATTTAAAATATCAACAATTTATTCAAAAATCCCTTATGTATCCAGGCTGTCCTTCTCCTTTTTTCTGTAAATCGGCTTATATAATAAATCAATCATTTTTAGAGCAAGTTTCGCAATGTAGCACAATAACCCTTTTCCGGGTTTACTGGCTACTTGCAACTTGATGGGGATTTCGTTTCCCCATACCCTCGACCGTAATCAAAGATATGCGTATTGGTTTCCATTTACATGGTCACAGCGTGATGATTCTCCATCACTTGCTTTCACAGCAAGCTGTAAAATTTCCTTATGCGGAACCTTTATGCAAAGAGGAGCATTTATGACACGACCCAAAAAAGGCGAATCCCTTATCAAAACCAAAGGCGTTCATCTACGTATGAGTGAAACAGAATATGAAATTCTGTCGGAAAAAGCTATCGCAACAAACATGAGTATTTCTGATTTTATCGAGAAAGAGACACCTAGACGAGAGATATGTCTCTGTCTCTTTGCCCATTATAATAGGCAGCGATTTCACTCGCTGCCTAAATTTCCGTTAAACCGATATCCTACACCGCGCACCGTTTGTATATATACCGGATGTCCAGGATCATCTTCTATCTTTTCTCTAATGTTGCAGATATGTCGCATAACAACATTGTAATCACCCGAATAGGGTTCATTCCAGATTATATCATATATTTGTTCTTTACTAAACACTCTTCCAGGACTTCGCATTAATAAATGCAAAATTTCAAACTCTGTAAAAGACAAATCTATTTTTTTCTGCTTTCGGAATAATTCTCTTGTGGCTAATAAAATAACAATATCTCCATAATGTATTTTCAATGGATTTATATTTTTTTCATCACAATATATATTTCGTCCAGTTTTCAAAGCAGCAAGAACAGACTCTATCATTTCTTCTTCACTATCTTTAAACGATAATAATAATATTTTTCCTATGTTTTCACTCCCTCTAACAGATGTTTCTTCATCTAATTATAAACTTCTTTTCTGCGATATATAAAATAAATAACTGGAACAATCAATAATAGCAGAATGGAGTACGATATTATTAAAATAGGAACTGCGCAAAACACTTTTCCTCCGATTTCATACAAGTTAAAAAATTTAACTACCTGATTCATTTGAAGCATTTGATCTGGAAGAAGTCCCAAAATTTTATTTAATAATGGTAGACTTGTTCCTGATAAAAATGATGGAAGAAAAATCAAAATAAAAGGCACGATTACCGCTATTACTGATGAGTTTGTCTTCGCAGAAACCAACATAGTTAGAGATTGCATAAATAAACATCCCAGATATCCACCAAGAACTATCAAAATATATTCCTGAGCATTCGTGATATTATAAATACTCTTCCACCCACTCATACTAGACTGTATGGGACAATTTGCTCCGTCTACACCAAGAATTCCCAAAACAAGCATAGTGTATAACAACATAACCGCCCAGTAAATAGCCGTTATTATGATTGCTCCTGCTTTCACTTTTGCCCATACAGCCTTATTTCTGCCATAATAAGAAGAATAAAAAACTGCATTCGCTTTCAGCTGAAATTCACCTGAAAAAATACCTGCACAAAGGAAACCTAATACCAATGTCAAAATCATAATTATTGAGGGTGAATATTGAAATAAGTTTTTCCATCCCGCTTGATAATCATAATATAAAGGGGTTTTCATTTTTTCATACGCTCTTATTAAATAACTTTTTTCCTTTTCAGAAAACTGATCCTTTCCATCAGTTTCTAACCAATTTTTCAAATTTTTGATACGATTAGAATAAAAATCTACTGCTTCATCAGGAGAAAGAGAATCTGCCAGATAATAATTATAATCGTTAAACTCTCCATAATCACAATTTAGTAAATCCCTTATATCCATGAAACCCTGTCTTTGACTATATGCTATATCATTCTGTCTAAAATCATTCGACTTAGCTTCCGGTGTCTGTGAAATCCTGACATTTTCTTCAATAATTTTTCTAAGCACATCCTCTGTCAGTTCTCCTGACCATTCTTTTTTCAACTCACGAACCTTTAACATAGCCGATATTCCACTTTCCGCATCACCATTACGATTCACATATTTATTATCCCCGATGATAAAAGACAAGACTACTGAAATTACAATAAAAATAAATATCAGCGTAACCTTACTTCCTTTTTTTGAAAAAACTTTTTTTATTTCATAATACGTCATAATCATCACCTGTTTTCTCTCCGAAATAATATAAGAATATGTCCTCCAAAGTCATCGTTTCCTCTTTCGCATTATAGTGTGGAGATTTTTCAGACAAAATGCGTAATTCTATTCCATCCGAAAGTGTTTTCATATTTGAGACTTTAAACTGTTTTTGCCACATTTCAACTTCATTATTTGCAACTACACAACTCCATACTTTTACTGGTACTGACTGAATAATCTCTTCTTGTGTTCCTGAATGGCTAATCTTTCCATCTTTCATCAATAACACCTGGTTGGCAATGTATTCAATATCCGACACAATATGTGTTGATAATAGCACGAGACGATCCTGTGACAATTCACTGATCAGATTTCGAAAACGTATCCTTTCATTCGGATCCAGACCTGCAGTAGGCTCATCGAGGATCAAAATCTTTGGGTTATTTAGCATAGCTTGGGCAATCCCTGCACGGCGTTTCATTCCTCCAGACAATTTTTTCATTTTTCTATTCTGCATTTTAGCCAACCCAACCTGCCGCAGAAGTTCTGTTACACGCTTTCGTGCAATACTTATTCGCATTCCTTTAATTGACGCAATATACATTAAATAATCATGAACCGAAAACTCCGGATAAAATCCAAATTCTTGAGGTAAATAACCAAGAATTCTCCTATATTCGCCATCCAATGCAAAAATATCTTTTCCATCACATAATATGCTTCCCGAAGTAGGTTTAATAAGTGTGCAGAGCATTCTCATCAGCGTTGTTTTTCCAGCACCGTTGACACCAAGAAGCCCATAAACTCCATTACTCATCGTCAGCGTGATATCATCAACTGCTTTAAATTCCTGAAATTCTTTTGTTAATTTTTTCAATTCTAATTCCATAATCAAATTCCTCACATTTCTCTGATTACGACCGTTGTGTGATTTCTCGTAATTGACACCATAATAGTTTTATACACTTGCCCCATTACTCTCGTAATATCTTTCACTGCATTTCCATACTCGCCAAATACTGTAACACAAATATAAAACAGATAATATCATCATTCCACACCATATTGATGTAGATATATGCTCATAAATACTATCTTTGAGAACTACAAGCGTCCAAACAGCGATCCAAATCAGACAGGAAAATAATGTGGAAGATACATAATCATCTCCTTTACTGCAAAGTAATCGAAAACATATGCAGCATGTCACATTCAATGGCAAAATAAATTGTATTAAGATATCCATAAATGCAATCTGTAACACAAAAGTGCTGGTTATCAAAAACACACTCAATAGGCAAACATCTACCATGCCGAAGAGTAGCATTCGTGCGGCATATATATTCTTTATGGAAAAAAATGTTGCACCTTCTACTTCCATAGCCCCATTGCTTCTATTTTTCCAGAGTTCCGGAAGTATCAATATTACAAAACTCGGTGCCAAAATCCCCATGCAGCGCCTTGTATAAATACTACTGTCTGATAAGAACATTGTCATCCAAAGGATTAGTAATACTGCCCCTTGAGCAAACCACCAGTGCTTCTGTATATACGAAGCTTGCTGATATAAAAATTCTAACCATGACATATTTCTTTCGATTTCTCCATCCCAATATGCTTCTTTCGATTTTATAATGGTCTGTTGTAATTTTTTCTCATCTATATTTCTATCCTTCTGATTTTTTGCATACACATGCAATTTTTCATCAACTGTCATCATCATTTCTTATCCCCCAGATAAACACTCAACAATTCTTTTGCTTTTCCTATCCTATATTTTACAAGAGGAAGTCCTATGCCAATAATATCTGCTACTTCTTTTAATTTCAAATCCTGAAAATAATGTAGAATAACTACTTCCTGCAAATCTTCTGGAAGTTTTTTTATTGATTCGTCTATATCTATTTTATTCTCAATTACAGCAATTGGATTTTCCCCCTTATCTGGTAACTCTTCCATCACAATATCTCTTTTTTTCTTATAACTATCCCAACATAAATTTCGAGCAATCACATACAAATAATTAGCAGTCTTTCCCACATGATGATACGATCTAAATGATCGAAAAAAGTGTTCAAATGTTGCTTGAGTAATATCTTCTGCATCACAGTCTGTGTATGTATGTAATCGACAATAATTCCGTATAGTTGAATAGTATTTTTTTACGAATACCTCTATAGCTTCTTCATCACCGTTTTTCATTTTGTGAATCAAAAGAAAATCTGCATCCACTTCTTTCCTCCTTTTTCTACTGAAAGCACTTTCTATTATATATAACGAATAAATTGTACAAAAAGATAGTCAATACACCTACTTTATAAGCGTTTTTTTTTAACCACCAAAGCAGGCTCATCAGTTTTTTATCCTTTTTGCTTAGGAAAGCACACTACAATTTCAAAAACATTATTATTTAGAGAAGCACTGATAGAACCGCCCATTTTTACTGTTAAATTCTTTGCTATTGTGAGACCCAAACCGGTTGTTTTGCGGGAACGGGATAAATCTGTTGTATAAAAACGATTAAATATTTTGTCTATATCAGATTCATTTATGCTGTCTGTAAAATTCTGAAAAGAAAAATGGTAATTTTCATTATCATCATAAGATGAAAAATGATAATCACTTTTCCCATGTGACAAGGCATTAGAAATGATATTTTCAAAAATTCTGGTTACTGCTTTTTCATCTCCATAAAATGGAAAAGAAATCTCTGCAATACTTAATGCTGGAATTATTTTGTGTTCCTCAAAAGATTTAAAAAAGGAAACTGCAACAGAGCGTAAAACAGCATTTAAATCAAATGTAGTATAAGAAAATTCCATTTCATCAGCTTCTATTCGTGCAAATTCAAACAACTGATTTAGTAACTGATTTAAAACATTCAATCTTTCGTTTATAACAGCTGCTGCATCTAAATCTTCCTCGGACAACTCTGGCGATTGTAGAAGCATTTGGGTATATCCTTGAATAGCAGTCACAGGTGTTCTAAGATCATGAGCTAAATTTGTAATTGTTTCTTTGATTGCCTCATCCTTTTTTTGTAATGAATATACTTGTTTGTGGTAAACTCGAAGCAATTCATTTAAAGCATTTACAAGATCGGTTATATCGGAAGAAGGAAAATCTAATGTCAATTCCGCATGGGTAAATGAATGTAAAAGTGTTTGCAATTTCTGGCTTAACCGGGTTACCTCCCTACGATGAAACAAGTAAAATGATAAAACAATAATAAGAGATAGTGTCACAATGATAGCATATATTTGAAGTACCACACTCATAACATTATCCCTCCCTGCATTATGTAATATCTCTTTTCTTGAAAATTGTTCCTACAACTCCACCAAATATAATCATATAGGCGAAGAAAATGATAATTGCGGTTGGAAGCCATTGAACTGCCATATCTATTCTTGTTTTATTGATATTACTATTTGCCCAAAAAATTGTGATGTTATATCCTAAGCCCAAAATACTTTCCAATCCATGAAGAACCAGATAACCCAAAAATATAAGCAAAGCATTAACTGCCATGCTAACTGAACTGTTTCTTATGAGAAAAACAAGTGAAATTGCGAGCGTTGATACAGCCATATGATATAATGCCTCACAGAATATGTAGGACACTATATTGCTAATGCTTGTAAAAGTAAGACCGCTTATTCCAAAAAAAATTTTATTACATAACAAACCAATTAAAAAGGCAGACACCAAAAAAAAGAATGATACAATCCAGCCAATTACCAATTTTGAGAAGAAGTAACTCCATCGTGACAGACCTTTTTCTATATAATGTTTTACAGTCCCTTGACGAAAATCATTTGAGAAATAGTAGCTGCAAAAAATAATCAAAGGGAATACAACTGGGTAATAATTAAAAAAAGAATCCCAGTAATTTGCAGAAACTTCTGTACCTACCAAATATTCTCTCATGCCAATCGTTGCTTTTTGTGCATAAGCACATAAGAATATCCATCCTGTCATCATAAGAAAACATACTTTCAAGACTTTTCCATGTATCGCTTTATAAAAATCAGCTCTAATTAAATTAAGCATTGACTATGCCTCCTCTCATTTTTTCATTAAAGTAATCTTCCAGTGACTCCTTTGTTACAGTACATTCATCAACAGCAATTCCATGATTAACCAGTAAGGAGTTTACAATTCCGGGATTGTCTACATATTCAAAAATCCGAATATTATTATCGGAAAGAATTTCGTAGTTTTTAGTATGGAGATTTTTCTCTATTAAAATAGCGGCCTGTGCAGTATCTGATGCCTTAATTTTTAAACAACATTGACATTTTTCATTTAATTCTTTTGCAGTAATTTCTTCAATCAGCTTGCCATTTTTAATAATGCCGTATTTTGTTGCAATTTTTGACAATTCCCCCAAGATATGACTGGAAATCATAATGGTAATATGTTCTTCCCTATTTAGTTTTAATAAGAAATTCCTCATATCTTGTATTCCAGTCGGATCTAAGCCATTGATAGGTTCATCAAGAATCAGAAAATCAGGATTTCCCAACAAGGCAACGCCAATGGCTAAACGCTGTTTCATACCTAATGAAAATTTTTTGACAATTTTATTTTCATATTGTGACAGACCCACCTGCTTTAAAATTTGTTGTACAGATTCTTTACTTGACAGTCCATATGCTTTTCTAAATACTTCCAAATTTTGTTTTGCGGTTAATTCTGCATAAAGTGCCGGAGATTCAATCACACAACCAATACGATAACGCTCAGTCTGGGGAACAAAATTTCCAAATAGTTCAACAGAGCCTTCTGATGGTTCAACCAAACCTGCAATCATTTTCATTAAAGTAGACTTACCAGCACCATTCTCTCCAATCAAGCCATATATTTCGCCTTTTTTAATAGAAATGGATACTTTATCAACAGCATAATAATTTGTGTATTTTTTAGATACTGTGTTCGTTCTTAGTATATATTCCATGATATATCCCTCCTTGTGGTTTTAGTGTAAGGGATAAGTTTAAGTAAATTATTTTCTAAATCTAAGGATTTCATAAAGATTATATGTCCATCTTAAACCCAATTCCCCAAACCGTTTTAATATACGATTTACTATTATCTATTGCAGCAATTTTTTTGCGTAAGTTGCTGATATGAACATTGATAGCATTTTCAGTTCCTTCTAAAGCTTCATTCCATAATTGCTCATAAATCATATCTTTCGTAAATACTTGTTGCGGATGTTCCATAAGCATTTTCAATATAGCAAACTCATTTTTTGTAAGGGGCAATTTTTGATTTTTTAGAGTGGCCTCCATTCCTATTGTATCTAAATTTAAATCGCCACAACATAACAAGGAATTTGATGTATATTGATTTTCATAAATCCGTCGCAAAATCGTTTCAATCCTTGCAAGTAGTTCTTCTATATCGAAGGGTTTCGTTACATAATCATCAGCACCGTTTTTCAATAAGGAAATTTTACTTTTAGAATCTTCTTTTGCAGATAGACCGATTACAGGTACATTTTTTGTTTTCTTTATTTCTGCTAAAACTTGTTCACCAGAAAGACCGGGAAGCATTAAATCCAAAATAATCAGATTAACTTTTTGCTTTTCAAGAAAAAGAAGGGCTTCTGTTCCTGAATAAGCAGAATATGTTATATAACCATTTTTCCGAAGATATTTAACAAGCATATCATTGATAGCCATATCGTCATCAACTATTAGAATTGTGTAATTCATATAAAATACCTCTCTTTAACATTGATCAATTTGCAGAATATAATTTTATGGCATATTCGTATCAACTTTATCACAATCGTTTGCTATATTCAATCATGTGGCTATTTGATAGTGGAATAAAATGCTACTTAACATCAAATTCCATTACATTCTCATAATTCAACCCGAAATGTACAATGATATAGGGTGATATGAGAATGAACCAAGATGAAATTAGGTTTGACTTTCATGGGCTCGGGCTGGCAATCAAACAAGCTAGAGAAGAAAGAGGCTGGACACAGGCCTATGTGGCGGAGCTGGTCGGCAAGACAGACCGCACGATTATGAATATTGAAAACAAGGGACAACATCCCAGCTTCAATTTATTTTTCAAACTCGTTACCATGTTCGATATTTCCGTAGACCAGTTTTTCTACCGGGAAGAACAGCGGGACGAACACAGTTGCAGAAAGCACATTGATGTACTTCTCAACTCCATGAATGAAAAGGAGCTAGTTGTCATGGAGGCCACAGCCGAAGGGCTCAAGAAAGCCAGAGAAACGGAGGTTTAGAAATAAGAGCCTCTGTTTTTTGTGCTATTTTAGAGGTGTCGCTAAATGGTAAGCAATGCCTCTGTGGCCACAAGTGGCACAAAGGCGGCTTGTTGGGGCTCGCCCCAAACCCGTATCTTCGGGCCAATATGGCCCGAAGTGTCAGCGTCGCTTTGCTCCTTATTTTCATAACCTTAACGCTCCTTTTCCTGCTTTCTTCCCGGCTCGGCGTAGCCCATCAGAGTGTCAATGTTCGCCTTGATCGTGACGATCTCCTGCATATCCCGTCGTGCCTTCTGGTATTCTCCATAGAGCTGTTTTTTCTTTGCTGTGAGCTTGCGGCCTTCCTCCTTCAGCACATCCATTTTAGGGAGCTTCGCCCCGCCCAGCAGAGAGCGCATTTCCGCTTGTGCAGCCCGGTACAGTTCAAGGTCGGCCTCATGCTCCGCAAGGAATTTCCGGCTGTACTTCGTCGCCTTATACTGCTCAAAGACTGGGCGGGTTTTGGCATACTGAACCGTTGCGGCCTTTAGCCCGGCATTGGTTTTCATGGCCTGTTCCGTATGCTTGACCTGCTCGGAAATGGCATGGAAACGGTCTGCCGCCTCGGTGGCTTTCTGTGCCAACTGCTCATAATCGGTCAGTCCATTGTCCTGTATATAGGCAAGGGCAGCGGCCATCTGCTTAATGTTAAATACCTTCGCCCAGCGTTCATATCCCGGTCCCTTACCGGCAGCCAGTTTTGCTTGAATATCCACCGCCAGACTGATTTTCCGCTCCGAATGTCCGGGGCGTTTTTCTTTGCCCTCAATGGCGGACAGAACATCTTGCAAGTCGTAGCCGTCCCCCAGCGTGGAGGCACGCAGACGGGTGAAGCGTTCCTGCCCTTGCCCGGTCAGCCGGAAACTGATACCGCCGCCCCGAACCTTCTTGACCTCATACCCGGCCCGCTTCATCAAATTGAGAAATTCGTCCAGATCAGCGGGGTGCTCCGCCAGCGCAGTATCAATGGCGAGGCGCAGCCTGTCCTGATAGGAAAGCGGTCCTTTTCGTTCTTTCTGCCATTCTCCATAATTCCGATACTTACCCTTGCTCCGGGGCTTCGGGTTCTCCACGATGGATAGCCCGTTTTCAAGGCACAGCCTGTCAGAGAGCCGACGGAGGGCGAAGCTGGAGCCCCAAAAGTTTCGGAATTTCCGGGGGCAGTCAAGGGTGGTGGAGTTGTAATAAATGTGACAATGGATGTGCTGCTTGTCGGTATGCGTGGTAACGATAAAAGCGTGCCGCCCCTTCGTCCAGCGCATAGCCAACTCATAGCCGATACGGTTCGCCTCCTTCGGGGTGATCTCGCCCGGATAGAAGGATTGTCGTATCTGATAGCACAGCACATCATTTTCTTTTTTCTGTTCCCGGCCCGTCATAGCGGCATAGCTGGCCTTTGCCAAAAGGAACTCGTCCGCCACGGTGGCCGGATCACATTCATAAGCGGAGATATACTTTCTGCTTTCTGTTTTCTCCGGGTCCTTGCCATAGTCCAGACAATCCCGGATTGCCTCAGCAATCGTTTCGCCTTCGCCCGCATGGCGCTGTAACAAAGTTGTGGTAGCCAAAAATCATCCCTCCTTTCCATGAGAAAGGGGCGGCCCATCCAGACCGCCCCAACTTCGGGCCAGTATGGCCCGAGGCTGCTTAACTTGCCAGAAACCGGTACAGAGCGGATTTGCCTCCGTCCAGCGCCCAAAGAAGGGAGCCCGCCGCCGCTTGCAGTCCATACGGCGAAAGAAGGAAGGCAAGAAACAGAAATACAATCCCGCCTATGGGCGTCGGCGTGAAAAAGAGAACGACACCCAGCACCACCAGAATCACAGAGGCAATCGTCAGCAGGACGGCACAAATACCAAACAGGAACACCAGCAGAGCCGCCAGAAGGGACAACGCTAAAGCAAATGGAGCGACCAATATTTTCAGCAGTATCTTCATCTTCAAAACCTCCTTTATCTATCCTTTCTACCTCTATTTTATCATGCCTGCCCGGGGACATAAATGTTGCGAAAGATTAGTAAATCCTGTCCTAAATCTATTTTCAAATAAAAACGGATGGTCTAATGAAATGGGTAGTTTTTAGCCCATCGGACGCTATTTATATCAAAAGATAATATTTTGCCATCATTTTTTGTGGCATATAATTCACTTTTTGAGGTAAAGAAATTTATTTGCTTTTTTGAACTATTTATCTATTTCATCCGTCACGTAATGACGGATATGATACCAGACAATAAAATTCTTAATCTTTCCTATACCTCCGGATCTGTTTTACGGAAATTCAGAATTTTATATGTCTTTTAAAAAGTGAAATATCACCCTCTTTTTTAGTGAAATATTAGTTCATTTTCTTTCAAGAAAGGGAACTATACACTAAACATGGAGGTGTATCATATGCCAAAACAAACAGATAAAGAACTGGGATTGTTTTTTAAGAACGCCCGACACGAGCAAAAATTGACTTATGAAGAATTAGCTGAAAAAGCAGAAATGTCCAGCCGATATTTAAAGGAAATTGAAAATGGGGGCCGAGTTCCCAGTTTTCATAAAATCAGAAAACTGGTACGCGCTTTAAATGTTCCTCCTGAACCATTGTTTTATCCAAACAATCATACAGATAATCTTGATTATCAACGCCTGCTCATGTACCTGTCAAAATGCAACGATGAGCAAATTACCGCTATCCTTGCCATCGTAGAAGCATACCTGCGCACATACAAAATTCCTACAGACCACGATAAACAAGATCCCTGAAATTCATTTGAATTCTATCTGAATTATTCTGAAGAAGCGGTATGGTTTCCCATACCGCCACTCTTAACGTGCATATTTTTCTATCATTCTCTTAACATTCGTGGATTTCTTTATTGCCCCTATATTAATAAGAAACTCAACTACATCCATCATTCCCTGGTAATAAGCCCGCTGCTCCTCTTCATAATGGAAATGTTCTAACTGATCCAGATATTTATTCCAGAAATTCTGCTCACGCTCTGGGATTTTTTCCAGATGTAGTGGCAGCTTCTTTTGTATTTGTTTCAAATTCTTCTCTGCTTCTTTCCATTCTTCCGGCTGTACTGTATATTCTCTTTCTCCGAAGTCACAGCGCAATTCCTCAAATAAATTCGATACTGCTTCATAAAATTCATTCATCTTCTTTCCACCTCTCATTAGAATTATTTCTCATTACAGGCAGCATTATCATTTTCTTATTTCAAAAATCAAATAAACTTTCCAAAAACTTCATCTTTAGAAGTATAGTAACAATATTTTTCCTTAAAATCAATAATAATACTTCATCTTTAGAAACTTTTGAGGATCAGAATGATTATTTATTGGGATAAAAAAACGAACAGTAAAAACAGAATAGGACAACGGGTAAAAGAATTACGAAAGGCTCATAATCTTACTCAGAAAACACTCGCTGCCAAATTACAACTTGCAGGATATGATTTTAATGATCTGGCAATCCTGCGAATTGAACAAGGCACACGTTTCGTTCCCGACTACGAAGTTGTCGCACTGGCCGAAGTATTTAATGTTTCCTGCGAATATCTTCTCGGTCTGACGGACGCTCCTGCAAAATAATTTAATTGTATTGCCTCCAATTATATGCTAAACTATGGATAGATACTTCTGAACAACATACACTATTTATAAACCGTATGATTGGAGTGAT
>NZ_JAJDMI010000043.1:0-30704 GCF_020593505.1 Blautia sp. DFI.3.45 | reverse complement strand
CGGCAAAATAACCTCCAATCGGCTACCGTGTCCCTGCAAGTCGTCATAGGTTTGTACAAACGCAAAGAAACGGCGGCTCTGAAATCAAAGCCGCCGTTTCATAAGGCGCGTGAAAATATGTCTGCTGTACGACGGCTTTTTTTCTTTTGCCGTCGTCCGGCAGATTAACATATGAAACTATAATTCATTGATGGTTGCAGTAATTGGCATATTGCGAATTCTCTTTGCAGGAGCATAAACAGACACAATAGCAGATATGAAGATAAAGGCAACGACAATTCCAAACCACAGGATAGGAAATCTCCACTCAATTCCAAAATAATGTGTAATTAGACGATTATATAAAAATCGACTAAGCGGGAGTCCAATGCCACATCCAACTATCAAACCAGAAATTGCATAGGTGTACGCTTCCGCAGAAATCATTCGTTTAAGCTGCCTATTATCCATACCAACAGCTCGCATTGCACCATACTGCTTAATTCGTGCAGATACACTCATAGAGATACTATTGACGATATTAAACAGCGAAATAACTCCGATAATAGCTAAGAAGCCATAACAAACAATTCGTGCAGCCCAATATGTAGCATTATTTTGTTTATTGCCTTCACGCTGATCTGTAATGATAATATCATCGTTTTCAAGACTTCTAATTTCTGCTATTGTTTCTTCAGTAGCGTTTGAATCTAACTGAATTCCAATAAGCCCATACTTTGTATCGCCCATGATACGGTCAAATGTTTCCTGTGAGCAAATAATAATCAAATCATCTCCGAATAACCCTTGTGATAGAGCGCAAGTAATCTCAACTTCTTCGCCTGCAAACTGGATGGTATCACCGATGTGCAAGGAATTGTTTCTATTAAATACGGTTGCCACTTTGTTACTGTTCCCGTAAACTGTATCTAATGATCCCTGAGCAATACTACCTTTTGAGTAATCTAGAAGTGTATCATCATAAGAAACAATATTGATATGGTCTATTCCTGCTCTTGAAGATGTTGCAGGAATGTTTTCTACATAGCTACTTCCATAAGCATTTGCAACCCCATCTATTTTTTTGATTTCATCGACCAGGCTGCGCTCAATATCCATTTTATTTGCATAACTGGATAATGCTATATCGGCTGATGTGACACTCAACGATGGAACAAGTTGCTTTGCAAAATCTAAAATTACAGAAAAAGAAAAAACCAGCATAATAGTCAGTGCAAAGGAAGCCGTCATCAGAAACCAGTTTTTCTTTTTTTCAACCGCATGATGTATGCCAAGTGAATTATCAATTTTTCCTAAGCTAAACTTGATAGCGTGTTTAACAGAAGATTTATTATCTACATTGCCAGAAACCGCAGATATGGGTGAAACTTTAGCAGCCCGCTTTGCTGGGGATTGTGCTGCTAAAAATACTGTTACCACTCCAACAACTACACCACTGATAAGTCCAACAGGGCTGATCTGAAAGACTGGCGTTGTAGAAAATTCTCCACCAATTCCATAATGAAGTGTGGCACAAATAATCCAACTAATTATTGTTCCAAAAACCACTCCAATAGGTACCGCGGTTTTACACCAGTTCAATGCCTCCAAACGGACAAAGCGGATAATTTGTTGACGACTTGCACCAATGCAACGCAACATTCCAAAAAATTGAGTTCGTTGCGCAATGATGCTATTCATACTGCCAGAAATCATCAATATTCCTGCCAACAACACTAAAACAAATAGAATTGCTGCCAATCCGTACATACTCTGCATCGCTGTATTGTTGCTTTGCCCAGCCATGCCCATAACGCCGGTATTTTCAGAAATACTCCCATCGGATAATTGGTACTGTGTCTGTAGTTCTGTTATTGCATTTGCCGCTTTCGCTGCACTTTCAAACTGCACATAATAAGTCAACTCATTGTTTGTTACTCCGTTTTGTGCCATAACAGAAGTAAATGCACTTTGTGTCAGATAAGAGCCTATCAAATAAGTCTGATTGTTATAATAGCTTTCATCATCTGTGCCAAAGCCAGAGATTGTAAATGTCCGATCTCCAGCAGGGGTATGTAAGGTTACACTATCCCCAAGCTGTACTCCTAAAGCAGTTACAGAATTAGGTGTAAGCATAACTTCCTCATCATTTGCCGGAAATGTTCCTTCTACAATTCCATTTGAAATCTGAGTAATATAGACTTCATCGGTGCCATACAAAACAGTTCGTTTTTCGTTGACTCGGTACGGTTGTTCTCCTTCAAAATTAAATTGAGAAGCTACACCAACTGCTGTAACATCTGAACGATTACTGATTTCATCCGCATTGTTCTGTGAAATATTTTTTATTGCAATGTGCCAGTTTCCATGGTTACTTATCATAAAATCGCTTTCTGTTCGTATCATCATGTCAGCAACACTGAAAATAGCTGTGACAAGAAACACCGAAATGATAATACACAAGACAGTCATACGATTTTGCCGCTTGCGCACCTTTGCGGAGATGGGAATGAGACTAAGATAGCTTTTCATTCACGGCACCTCCCAAAATCAGTCAAAGTGCCATCCGATACCTGTAATACCCGGTCTGCCGTTTGCGCAATACTGCGGTTGTGGGTAATCATAATGATGGTCTGCTCGTATTTTTTCGATGTTTCTTTGAGCAATGCTATGACCTCACTGCTGTTTTGTGAGTCCAAATTTCCTGTTGGCTCGTCTGCCAGAATCAGAGAAGGACGGGTAATCAATGCGCGGCCAATCGCCACTCTCTGCTGTTGACCGCCGGAAAGCTGACTGGGTAAATGATTACGACGATCTTTCAAATTCAAAACCGTCAGCAGTTCCTCCAAATATCTCTTGTCCGGCTTTTGATAATCCAGCAACAGCGGAAAAATCATATTTTGTTCCACCGTCAACTCCGGGATAAGGTTAAACGCCTGAAAGATAGAGCCGATATTCCTGCGGCGAAATACCGTCAGTTTTCGGTCATTCATGGAAAAAATGTCCTTACCATCAATCAGCACCTTTCCCGAAGTTGGCATATCCAGCGCACCGATCATATTCAGCAGTGTGCTTTTACCCGAACCAGATTCTCCGACGATTGCCACATATTCTCCCTTAGGAACAGAAAAGCTAACATTCCTAAGCGCTTTTACAGCAGTTTCACCGCTGCCATAGGTCTTACAAATATTCTTGACCTCTAATAAATTCATAGTGCAAACACCTCTTTCTTATGTTCTTGCGATGTAGACAGGTAAACTTCATTTCCTGTCTACGATTGAAAGAATAGCACCCTAATATTACTGTAGCCCTACAACCAGCCTACAATTTTGTAGGAATTGGGAAGTTCATTATAAAACTCGTTCCAATTCCTAATTCACTTTCCACTTCTATTAGGCCCCCATGAGCTTCGATAATCGCTTTTGCCAACGGCAGGCCAAGCCCGATCCCCTGTGTATCCTTTGAAAAACGGCTGCGATAAAACCGCTTGAAGATGTGATGTATATCCTCTGGGTGGATGCCGCATCCATTATCCGTTATCACAATTTGGACACCAGACGGCAACTCCTTCCACGCAACACGAATTGTTGCACCACTTTCTGTATGGTCAAACGCATTTTTCACAATATTGTCGATTGCCTCATTCAACCAATCACGATCACAAAAAAGAGAAAGATGATCCGAGCCAGACAGAATGATTTCTTTCTTTTCCTGTCTGGCTCTATATGCAAAATGCAGTTCAATATCCCGCATCATATCTGCAACATTTTCTGCGTTCTTTTCCAAGACAATGGCTCCGGCATCCAATCTTGTAATCTTGAGCAGACTTTGCACCAGTGTTTCGATACGGTCAAGTTCCTGCTCAGACAAACCCGCAAATTCTTTCACGGAGGACACTTCTATATCCTCGTCTTGAAGGAGTCCGTTATAAATATTGAGTGCTGCCAGCGGTGTTTTCAGTTGGTGTGAAATGTCGGAGATTGTATTTTTCAAAAACTCTTTCTCTCGTAACTCGTTATCTGCATGGGCATTTAACACTGCCGCTAAAGAATTGATGGAATGAAACAGTCGGTACAATTCGCCCTCATTGTCACATTCAATACGGGCATTGCGATCACCATCAAGATACGCATTGATTTGTAATATCGCCTGCTCCATGATCTGATTTTGCCGATTAAAATATACAAAGCAGACTGCCCATACAGCACCACCAGCCAATAGAAAAAGGATTAGCAATAACAGAGAAAGCCGGCGATATGATAGCCATAGAAAAACCTCGGCTAAGAGAAATGTAACCCCAAAAACCAGTGAAAGCGAATGAAATAGATTTTTGATTTCTTTATTTGCCAGTATCTTCATTCTGCACCTCACCCGATAATATTCCATTTATATCCCATACCTCGAACAGTCAGGAGCATTTGTGGTTCACTTGGATTATCCTCGATCTTCATACGAAGCCGACGCATATAGACCGTAAGGGTACTACTGTCGATATAATTCCCGTCGCAATCCCATAGCTTATCTAAAATTTGTCCCTTTGTCAGCACCATGCTTGGGTTTCTCATAAACAAGCACAGTAGCTTGTATTCCGCGGCAGTCAAATCCAACAGCTCCCCATTTTTGAAAACCTGTCCTTGCAGCAAAAGAACTTTGATGCCATTCGACTGCAATTCTGTGTCTGCTGCTTGAAAAGAATTTGCACGTCGAAGTAAGGCGTTAATCCTTGAAACGAGAACCCCCAGTTTGAACGGTTTTGTGATATAGTCATCACCTCCAATATCCAGCCCCATAATAATACTTGTTTCCTCATCCGAAGCCGTCAGAAAAATAATTGGCACCTTTGATTTAAGTCGAACTCTTTTGCAAAATTCAAAGCCAGACCCATCTGGCAGAGATACGTCCAACACCAACAAATCATATTTTCCGTCTGTCCACAATTCCTCCGCTTCTTTGAGCGTTCTGGCGATATTTAATTCAAATCCCTGCTTTTTGAAAGCAAAAGAAAGCCCGTTAATCAGGCTTAGATCATCTTCAAGAAGTAATATATTACTCATACTTTTTTACCTTTCCTTGTTTTGTTCGACCATCAATCGGCTTTTCCGCATCCTTTGGAATTAGCCAGATAGTTGCCATCTTTACAGCTCCAGATATGCGCCCGGCGGCACAATAGTAATTTACTCTACGAGGTGTCACGCCCCATTTTTCGGCGGCCTCTTTTAGTGTCATATAATCCATTCTGCACCTCCACAGCGTACATTATAGTTCTTTGCCTCGAACAATACAAGCTTATCACCAATCGCAGCTTTATAAAATTGGCATAATCGTACAGTTTTTCAGGCATAATAAGGTCATTCCATCACATAAACCGGAACGATACAATATTGCGGCAGTGAATTTATTCGCAATAATTCCAAAGTCCGTTTTGTCAAAAAGGCACAGTATCGTGTAGACAAGCCGGATTATGCTGAACGAGCTGTGACAGAGGCTCTTGTCAATGCGCTTATCCATCGTGATTATATTGTGCTTGGCAGCGAAATCCATATTGATATGTTTGATGATCGGGTGGAAATCACATCTCCGGGCGGTATGTTTGGCGGCGGCTCAATTCAGGAATACGATATTTACAGTATCCGTTCCATGCGACGAAACCCTGTGATTGCTGACCTGTTCCACCGCATGAAGTACATGGAACGCCGTGGAAGTGGCCTACGCAAAATCGTCAGTGAAACCGAAAAGCTGCCTGGATACACAGAGGCATATAAGCCCGAATTTACTTCAACAGCAACAGATTTCAGGGTCATCTTGAAAAATGTAAACTACAACTTAGAGGGTGACGCCCACCAAGTTATCCACCAAGTTACCCACCAAGTTATTGAACTATCAACGGTGTCCAAACAGATTTTGGCTTTTTGCACAACACCAAAATCCAAGAAAGAGCTTGCAGTATTTTGCGGCTTCAAAGATTTAAGAAACTTCACTTTGAAGCATATCAATCCGCTTTTAGAATCCGGGCAATTAGAAATGACTATTCCCGATAAACCTAAAAGTCGCAATCAAAAATATATTACAGTTCGTTCCGAATAAACAGAGAAGCAGGGCATTGGGTCTCATCTCCCATTGTCCTGCTTCTTTTTCATTCCAAATTATATTCACATCATTTACCCATACGCCCAATCCTGGATCGCAAATTTCAAACTCTGCACCTTGCCCAGCAGCCAGATCGCAGCCAGCGGCAGTCCCATCGGGCTAATCAAAAATGCCATAACCAGCAAAATTGCACCATTCTGCGGGGAATAGGTAATCAGCACAGCCACGCCAAGCAGAGCAATTACCGTGCTGAGCAGACCAAGCACCAGACCGGATATGTAGATCAGCCCCATGCAGAGCCAGACAAAAAGCGTCAACACCCAAATGACCGATGCAGTTACAATCATCAGCAAACATTTCAAAACCAAGCTGATTGTCAGGCTTCCTTGTGGGTCCCCGTCGATTAAAAGCACTTTCTTTCCGGCCTGTGCCAGACCTATTCCCAAGTTCGCACAGGTTGTTGTTTTGCCAACGCTTCTCCGCTCCCGCTCCGGTCGGTGCTGAACATGTGCCACTGGCACATAGCACCCTTTCTGGTTGTCCTATTTCCACTAAGGCCGTTTTTTGACCCCATTTTTGCCGGTTGTCCTATATTTAACCTAAAAATTGAGTGAAAACGGCTCTCGTTTGGTCAAATGAGGTCAAACTATATCAGCCCGTTTAGGTATAAGAAAACCCCGGAAAACCTTGATTTTCCGGGGTTTTTGAACCATTTTGATATAGTCTGAGCAGTCGATTATCGCTTGCTGAACTGCGGAGCGCGACGAGCTGCTTTGAGACCGTATTTCTTACGTTCTTTCATACGTGGGTCACGAGTTAAGAATCCAGCAGCTTTCAGAACTGGTCTGTAGTCGTTGTCTGCCTGAAGAAGGGCTCTTGCAACACCATGTCTGATGGCACCAGCCTGTCCTGTGTATCCACCGCCATGAACGTTAACTAATACATCAAATTTGCCTTCTGTTTCTGTTGCAGCTAAAGGCTGACGAACGATAACTTTCAGTGTATCTAATCCAAAATATTCATCGATATCTCTTTTATTGATTGTGATCTTACCGGTTCCAGGTACAAGATAAACTCTTGCGATTGATTTTTTTCTTCTTCCTGTTCCGTAGAATTTTGCGTTAGCCAATGTTTTCTACCTCCTAATTAAAATGTTAAAGCTTCTGGTTTCTGAGCTTCATGTTTGTGTTCCGGTCCTGCATATACGAAAAGTTTTGTGTACATGCTTCTTCCTAAAGGTCCTTTTGGAAGCATACCTTTAACTGCGAGCTCGATAACTCTCTCAGGTTTCTTTGCTAACATTTCTTTTAATGTGGTTTCTCTCATTCCACCTACATAATCGGAGTGATTGTAGTAGATTTTCTGCTCTAATTTCTTACCTGTAACTTTGATCTTGTCAGCGTTTACGATGATTACATAATCACCTGTGTCTACGTGTGGTGTAAACTGTGGTTTATTTTTTCCTCTTAAAACGCTTGCTACTCCGGATGCCAGACGGCCAAGAGTACATCCATCAGCGTCAACTACATACCATTTTCTTTCGATTTTATCTGGATTAGCCATATAAGTCTGCATGGTTTTACCTCCTGTTATTTATCAACGATAGTTTAATTAACCGCGGAATTTCCCGCGAATATAAGTTATTGGAAACGCCGGTGCTAAAAATGCGGAAATGTCCGAAACCGCTGATAAATACTTTCGCCTGGGCTATTTGGCTTAAGCATCTCGCACTACGTCACATTTGGTTATTATATTATAAGGGTTCTGTTCTGTCAATAGGTTTTGTGTCGTTTTTTCAACTTTTTTCGTTACTCCCCCGTTTTTTGTTTTTCATCAAAAAAACTGTTGATCAGTTATCCCACCGGCAATTATCGAAACGGATGATTTTCTCCTCCTGACTATCAATCAAAAAATTCAATCCCCATCAGTGTCAGTCCCTGCGCCGGTGCAGTCGGACCTGCCATTTCACGGTTGCAGGCTTCCAGAATTGTCTTTACTCTCTCAGGCGGATACTGTCCGTTTCCTACTTCGATCAGAGTTCCGGAGATGATTCGTACCATGTTGTAGAGGAATCCTGTTCCTGTTACACGTATGGTTACGATATCTCCGTCACGCCATACATCAATTCCTGTCACTGTACGGATAGTTGTTTTTACCTGCGCTTTTGCACCGCAGAAAGAAGCAAAATCATGCTGTCCGATCAGGTATGAGGTTGCTGCTTTCATCTTATCTACATCCAGTTTGTAGTGGTAGAAATAGGTGTATAAGCGCTCTGTCGGAACCGGGAATTTGCGATTCAGGATGCGGTATTCGTATGTTTTTTCGCTGTCGCAATAACGGGGATGGAAATCCGGTTCTACTTCTTCAGAGAGCTGAATGCGGATATCTTCCGGAAGACGCTGGTTCAGTGCATAGGAAATCTTTTCCCCGGGAATGCGTGTGTTGGTGTCAAATACTGCCACGTTTCCCATGGCATGAACCCCTGCGTCTGTACGGCTTGCACCGATCGTTTCTATCTTCTCGCCAAGAAGCTCGGACAATGTATCATTTAATACCCCCTGTACAGTAATCCCGTTTGGCTGTGTCTGCCAGCCGCAATAGTTTGTGCCGTCATATGCAACTACAAGACCAATTCTTTTCATCTGTTTTCCTCCATAAAAATTGAAAACTTTTGTTATAACAAAATAAACAATATGCTGTAATCCTTTCCTACCGGATTACAGCATATAAAATATCTTTATAAATTATATCAGTACTTTCTCAGATTCCCACAATTCTGAAAACAATGGCGATTCCCAGATAAGCCCACATCACCACATAGGAAATGTAGTCTCTGGACTCATAACGCAATGGCTTCATCTGGGTTCTGTTATCCCCTCCATGATAGCACCTTGCTTCCATGGCCATGGCCAGATCATTTGCTCTTCTGAACGCAGAAATAAACAGCGGAACCAGAAGCGGAATCATATTTTTTGCCTTCTGAATTATATTTCCGGTTTCAAAATCTGCGCCACGTGCAATCTGTGCTTTCATGATCTTATCGGTTTCCTCCATAAGGATTGGGATAAAACGCAGCGCAATAGACATCATCATGGCAATCTCGTGGATTGGCACATGAAGTTTATTTAACGGCCTGAGAAGTCGTTCCAGACCATCTGTAAGCTGATTGGGTGTGGTCGTCAGCGTCATAAGAGAAGAACCGATCACCAGATACGTCAGGCGGATGGCCATTCTTCCGGCCAGCTTCAGGCCCTCCTCTGTCACATGCAGGATTCCCCACTGCCAGAGAACCTTTCCGGGTGTCAGAAATATATTAAATACCACTGTGATCATAAGAAGCATCACGATTGCCTTCAGTCCCTTGAACATAAATTTCACAGGAACTTTGGAAAGAATGATCATCGCTGCCAGAAATATAGTTGCCACTGCATATCCCGGAAATGTATGGAATACAAAGACAGAGATGATGAACACCAGTGTACCCACCAGCTTTGCTCTCGGATCCATTTTGTGCAGAACGGAATCTGCAGGATAATACTGTCCTATTGTAATGTCTCGGATCATACTTCCTGCCCTCCCTCATTCTCTTCTTGTTCTGCAGACTTTTTATCCATTGTTTCCTTCTGAATGCTTAAATCTTCATCAGGCACATCTGAATGAGACTCTTTCGTCCCATCCTTAGTCAGATCAGCTTCCATCTCACTAATTAAGGTTTCTGCTTTGGCATTTTCTTTTTTCGACTGACTGTCTGAAACAGATTGTCTGTCACCGGACAATTTCCCGGGATTACATTTTCTTAAAACTGCAAGGATATTCTCTTTTGCCTCATCCACCGTTGTAGCAGTTACATCTACATCCAGGCCTTTTTCCTTCAACGCATGCATGATATAAGTAATCTGCGGTGCTGCAAGTCCCATGGCTTCCAGCTCTCTGTAATGAGCAAATACTGCTTTGGGAGCATCGTCATATGCGATTTCTCCGTCATTGACTACGATCAGTCTCTCCGCATATTTTGCAATATCCTCCATGCTGTGGGATACAAGGATAATAGTAATCCCTCTTACTTTATGAAGCTCTGCGATCTGGTCAAGGATATCATCTCGTCCTTTCGGATCCAGACCTGCAGTTGGCTCATCCAGAATAAGAATTTTCGGATTCATTGCCAGTACACCGGCAATAGCAACTCTTTTCTTCTGTCCGCCGGAAAGCTCAAAAGGGGATTTACTGAAATTTTTCTCCTTGAAACCTACGTGCTGCAGTGCTTTCTTTGCTTCTACTTCTGCCTCTTCCCTGGATAATCCCTGATTCATGGGACCAAAGCATACATCAGAAAGCACATCATTCTCAAAGAGCTGATGCTCCGGATACTGAAATACAAGACCAACCTCGCTTCGCAGGGCACGACGATCATATTTCTCTCCCCAGATATCCTCTCCATTATAAGTGATCGTACCGGAAGTTGGACGGATCAGCGCATTGAAATGCTGGATCAATGTAGATTTCCCACTTCCTGTATGTCCGATAATTCCGATAAACTGTCCGTCCGGAATAGAAAGATTGATATCTTTCAGCGCATGGATCTCATAGGCAGTTCCCGGACTGTAGGTATAAGTTACATTTTTTAATTCTATTGACATAAGGCATTCACCAGCTCCTCTGTAGTCAGTATTCCCTCCGGAACATCCACTCCGGCTTTATGAAGTTCGTGTGCCAGAAGTGTTACCTGCGGCACATCCAGTCTGTATTCTTTCAGAGTTTCCACCTGTGAGAAAATCTCTCTGGGTGTTCCCTGCATCACCACTTCTCCGTTGTCCATAACATATACCTTGTCCGCATGAACAACTTCTTCCATATAGTGGGTGATCAGAATGACTGTCACTCCTTCCCGTCTGTTAAGGTCACTGACTGCCTCAAGAACTTCCTTTCGTCCATTCGGATCCAGCATTGCAGTTGGCTCATCCAAAATGATGCATTTCGGACGCATTGCCATGACACCGGCAATTGCAACTCTCTGCTTCTGTCCGCCGGAAAGTTTATTCGGAGAATGATAACGATAGGATGTCATTCCTGTTTTTTTCAGGCTCTCATCTACACGCTCCCAGATTTTCTCTGTGGGCACACCCATATTCTCCGGTCCGAACCCTACGTCTTCTTCTACTACAGTTCCTATGATCTGATTGTCAGGATTCTGAAAAACCATGCCCGCTTTCTGTCGGACTTTCCATAATTCCGGCTCTTTAGACGTGTCAATCCCATCTACCCACAAAGTTCCTTCCGTCGGAAGCAACAGCGCATTCAGGTGCTTTGCAAGAGTAGATTTTCCGGAACCATTATGTCCCAGAACAGCCACGAATTGTCCGGCTTCAATGTCCAGGTTTACATCATTGACAGCACGCTGCGTATCCTGCACGTTACCATCTTCATCATACTTGAGATAGTCAAATCCCAGCTTGAATGCCTTGATAATTCCCATAATATTTTTTGTCCTCGTATTTTGTCTGTCTGCTGCTTATTTTCACAGGAAAAGAATCCCGTCAGTAAACAGCGAATATTTATTTTTTCAGGCTTCTTCAGTAGCTGCCAGTCCGGTCAACTCGTCAATCAGAGCCCAGATCTCATCTCTTCCCTGCTTCGTCTCAGCAGAGAAAGGAATAATAATGCCATCTTTGCTCAGCTTCAGCCCTTCTTTGATTGCTTTGATATTTTTCTGAATCTGGCTTCGTTTGAGCTTGTCAAGCTTCGTTGCAATAATGATCGGCTCATAGCCATTGTTCAGAATCCAGTCATACATCATCTTGTCATTTGCAGACGGATCATGACGGATATCAATAAGAAGGAAAACCGCCTTCAGGTTTTTGGATGTATGAAGATATCTTTCGATCATCTTGCCCCATTTTTCCTTCTCAGACTGTGAAACCTTTGCGTATCCGTAACCAGGAAGGTCTACCAGATACATGGCTTCATTGATATTATAAAAGTTAATGGTCTGTGTTTTTCCCGGCTGTGCACTTGTTCTGGCAAGAGATTTCCGGTTCATCAGCCCGTTGATCAGCGATGATTTTCCCACATTTGATTTTCCTGCAAATGCAACCTCCGGTCTGTTGGTGTCCGGGAGTTTGCTGGTAATACCGCATACGATATCTAATGATACATTCTTAATAACCATTGATTTCCTCTCTTTTTTCACAACAAATGGTCAATCTTTACTGACTGACCATTTATTTTATACCAGTGCCTTATTAAGCACTTCCTTCATCGAACTTACAAAGGTAATGGTAAGTCCGTCTGTGATTTCCTTATCTAATTCCTGAATATCCGGTTTGTTTTCTGCCGGCACTAACACCTCTTTGATCTTAGCATATTTTGCCGCAAGAAGTTTTTCTTTCAAACCGCCGATCGGAAGAACTCTTCCTCTCAGTGTGATCTCACCGGTCATTGCAAGGTCTGCCCTTACCGGCTTCTTAATAATTGCGGAAAGGATTGCAGTTGCCATGGTAATGCCTGCGGATGGTCCGTCTTTTGGTACTGCCCCTTCCGGAATATGCACATGAATATCGTTTTCCTGGAAAAATTCCGGCTCAACTTTATAGTCAGAAGCAATGGAACGAATGTAAGTAATACCTGCCTGTGCAGACTCTTTCATAACATCTCCCAACTGTCCGGTAAGCATCAGCTCACCCTTGCCGGGCATTACATTGACTTCAATCTGCAGTGTATCGCCGCCCACCTGTGTCCAGGCAAGCCCACGGGAAATACCAATCTCATCTTTCTTATTTGCCATAAGATAGTTAAAATGCTCTTTTCCAAGAAAATCTGACAGATTCTTTGAAGTCACTGTAACTTTCTTTTTATCTTCTTCCATGATCAGACGTGCAGTTTTTCTGCATATCTGTCCGATGGTTCTCTCCAGGTTTCGAACTCCGGCTTCTTTTGTATAATTGTTGATGATCTTCTTAAGAGCCGCTGACTGGATTGTCAGTTTACCTTTCTCGATACCGTTCTCTTCCATCTGCTTCGGAATCAGATGTTCCTTTGCAATATGTTCCTTCTCATTCTCAGTATAACCTGCGATCTCGATCAGTTCCATACGGTCAAGAAGTGGTCTCGGAATGCCCTGAACATCGTTTGCAGTTGCAATAAACAGTACTTCTGAAAGATCCTGTGGAACCTCTATATAATGATCCATAAATCTGCTGTTCTGTTCCGGATCAAGCACCTCAAGAAGTGCCGCAGAAGTATCTCCTTTATAATCACTGCTGGTCTTGTCAATCTCATCCAGAAGCATCAGAGGATTGCTCACTCCTGCCTGCTGTAATGCTGCAGTGATCCTTCCCGGCATTGCTCCTACATAAGTCTTTCTGTGGCCCCGGATCTCAGCCTCATCTCTCACACCGCCCAGACAGATACGTACATATTTCTTATGCATTGCTTCTGCAATCGATCGGGCAATGGAGGTTTTACCTGTTCCGGGAGGTCCTACCAGACAAAGGATCGGACTTTTTCCCTTATGTGTCAGTTTGCGGACGGAAAGGAACTCCATCACACGCTCCTTCACATCTTTCAGACCGTAATGACCTTCCTGAAGTACTTTCCATGCTTCTTTCAGATCATCAGAATCTGTGGATTTCTTCTCCCACGGAAGTGCCAGCATGGTCTCAATATAACCACGCAGTACTGCATTCTCAGATACATTGCTGTTGGTATTCTTAAATCTCTCGATTTCTTTGCTGATCTTCTCTTTTACCTCATCGCCGGCCTGAAGTTCCTGGAGTTTCTTCTTAAACTCCTCTGCGTCATCCGCAGTATTATCCTCACCCAGTTCCTCACGTATCAGTTTCAGCTGCTCTCTGAGAATATATTCTCTCTGATTCTTATCAATTCTGGCCTTCACTTTTTTCTGGAGATCTCTGCCAATCTGCATGATCTCAATCTCATTTCCAAGGATTGCACCCAGAACTTCATAACGTTCCTCCAGTGTAAGTGCCTCCAGAATCTTCTGCTTATTCTGATAAGATAAAGGAATATTTACGGCAATCTGCTCAACCAGTTCCTCAACATTATCTATATTTAAAATCTGTGCTACCAGCTCTTTGCTGACTTTTCCATTTTCCATGCAGTATCTGTGGAATAATTCCTTAAGGCTTCTGTGCATGGCTTCCATCACTGGTTCCGGCATCTGCATTTCTTCTTCATCAACAGGTGTGATCTCACTTCTGATAAACGGAAACTCCTGCTCAAATTTCACAAGTGTGGCTCTTCCCGTTCCCTCTACAAGTACCCGCAAAAGATTCTGCGGAAGTTTCACAACCTGTTTGATATAGGCAATGGTTCCTACATGATATACACCTGCCAGATCCGGTGATTCCACCTCAGGATCAATCTGAGTAACCAGAAAAATCTTCTGGTCATGAAGCATGGCAGCTTCAATCGCCTTGACAGAACGCTCCCTGCTCACATCAAAATGAACGATCATCCCGGGAAGGATGGTAGTCCCCCTGAGAGCGATCGCAGGCAGCACTATATTCTGATTTGTCATTTATTGTTCAGTCCCTTTCATCAGGCTGTTTCCGGTTTATCCTTCTTGTGTGTCCGGGACGTTCTTCTGCTTCCGGCTGTCTTCGCCTGTGCAGGAGTTTCTCCGCGGACGATCTCCGGCTCACCGGTGCCATCTACTACATCTTTGGTAATTGTACACTTGCGGATCGTGTCATCTGACGGAATCTTATACATCAGATCCATCAGTGAACCTTCCATGATCGCACGCAAACCTCTGGCTCCTGTCTTACGTTCCAGAGATTTCTTTGCGACCAGTTCAAGTGCATCATCTTCAAAATCAAGTTCAACACCATCCAGTTCAAATAATCTGTGATACTGTTTGGTAAGTGAGTTCTTCGGCTCTTTCAGAATACTGATCAGCGCATTCTCATCCAGCGCATCCAGAGTTACAACTACCGGCACACGACCGATAAACTCAGGAATCAGACCGAATTTGATAAAGTCTTCCGGCATTACATCCTTCAGGATCTCACCTACATTTCTGTCTTCCTTAACAGAAACCTCTGCACCGAAACCGATGGACTTGGTATCCTGTCTGGACTCAATGATCTTCTCGATTCCGTCAAAAGCACCGCCGCAGATAAACAGAATATTTGTTGTATCAATCTGAAGAAACTCCTGATGAGGATGCTTGCGGCCGCCCTGAGGCGGAACACTTGCCACTGTACCTTCCAGAATCTTCAGAAGTGCCTGCTGTACGCCTTCACCGGAAACATCGCGGGTTATGGATGGATTCTCAGATTTTCTTGTGATCTTATCAATCTCATCAATATAGATAATTCCGTACTGTGCACGTTCAATATCATAATCTGCTGCCTGAATGATCTTGAGAAGAATATTCTCAACATCCTCTCCTACATATCCGGCTTCTGTCAGTGTGGTAGCATCTGCAATAGCAAACGGTACATTCAGAAGTCTGGCAAGTGTCTGAGCCAGCAGAGTTTTACCTGAACCTGTAGGTCCAAGCATCAGAATATTACTCTTCTGAAGCTCTACATCAGAATTTTTTGACGCAAGAATTCTTTTATAGTGATTATAAACAGCAACGGAAAGAGCCTTTTTTGCTGCATCCTGACCAATTACATAATCATCCAGAACTGCATGGATCTCTTCCGGTTTTAACAGATTAATATCAGAATTCAAAACCTCGTCATCATAAGGATTTAATTCTTCCTCCATGATCTCTGAGCAGATGCCAATGCACTCGTCGCATATAAATACTTTACCATCCGGACCTGCGATCAGTTTTCTTACCTGATCTTCTGTCTTCTGGCAAAAGGAGCATCTTACTTTTCCTTCTCTCATTTTTTCTGCCATGAATTTATGTCTGTCCTTTCTCTATACTAACTAATAAGACTCCTGTGACGATTCACAGGAGTCTTATCTTTCGCATTATTTATGCATGACTACACCGTCAATCAGTCCATATGCCTTTGCTTCTTCAGCAGTCATATAGTTGTCCCGGTCTGTATCACGCTCAACAACTTCTATCGGCTGACCGGTATTTGCAGCCAATAACTCATTTAAAGTTCTCTTTGTCTGTGCGATATGATCTGCCACGATCTGGATCTCTGTTGCCTGTCCCTGCGCACCGCCGGATGGCTGATGGATCATGATAGTGGAATGCGGAAGAGCAAATCTCTTTCCTTTTGCACCGCCTGCCAGAAGAAAGGCACCCATGCTGGCAGCCATTCCAAGACAAATGGTAGAAACATCGCATTTAATATACTGCATGGTATCATAGATTGCCATGCCGGCTGTTACGGAACCGCCCGGGCTGTTGATATACAGCTGAATATCTTTACCAGGATCTTCTGCTTCCAGGAAAAGAAGCTGTGATACGATCAGTCCTGCACTCACATCATTTACTTCCTCACCAAGAAAAATGATTCTGTCCTTCAGAAGCCTTGAATAGATATCATAACTTCTCTCTCCCCTGCTTGTCTGTTCAATGACATAAGGTACTAAACTCATATAAACGCCTCCATTTACGCGGCTGACTTTTTTCCGAAAGAGGCAGACATCTGAGCCTGTCTCTTTCCGGTTCTTAAAATTCGATTACTTTAAAATTAAACTTCCTTAGCAGCGTCAGCGATAACAGTAACTGCTTTCTGTACAGCCATGTCTTTCTTCATCTGCTCAAGTTCACGCTCTCCAAGTAATTCTTTTAACTTGTCAGCTTCCATTTTGTATGCTTCAGCCATCTTGGAGATCTCTTCATTTACTTCTTCCTCTGTTGGCTGAATGTTCTCAACTTCTGCTACTTTCTCAAGAACCAGTCTTGTCTGGATTCTCTTTAATGCCTGTGGTTTCATGTCTTCCATCATCTTGTCAGCTGTCATGCCAGTGAACTGGAAGTACTGATCCATGGATAATCCCTGGGACTGCATTCTTCTGCTGAAATCATCAAGCATCTGACGGCACTGTGTCATAAGCATAGCTTCCGGAATATCCATCTGTGCATTTTCGATTGCTTTATCTACTGCTGCATCTTCTTTTGCACGTTTTGCTTCGTCTGCTTTCTTATCTTCAAGATTTGTTTTTACATGCTCTTTGTACTCTGCAAGTGTATCGAATTCAGAAACATCTTTTGCAAAATCATCATCCAGTTCAGGAAGTTCTTTTGCTTCGATCTTCTTAACTGCGCATTTGAAGATTGCTTCTTTACCTGCAAGTTCTTTTGCCTGATATTCTTCAGGGAATGTAACTTTTACGTCTACATCATCGCCAACTTTAGCACCAACAAGCTGTTCCTCGAATCCCGGGATAAATGTGTTGGAACCAAGTGTCAGAGGATACTCTGTAGCCTGTCCGCCATCGAAAGGTACTCCGTCTACAGATCCTTCGAAGTCGATTGTTACAATATCATTTAACTGAGCTGCGCGGTCTTCTACGCTGATTGTTCTGGAGTTTTTCTCCTGCTCTTTCTTGAGTTCAGCTTCTACGTCTTCGTCTGTTACTGTGATTTCAGTTTTCGGTACTTCTACACCTTTGTAATCACCTAATGTAACTTCCGGTTTAACAGCAACTTCTGCTGTGAAGATGAATGCTTTTCCAGGCTCAGCCTGTGTGATGTCGATTGTCGGCTGGGAAACGATCTCAAGTTCGCATTCAGCTAATGCTTTGCTGTAGTGTTCCGGGATCAGAGCGTTAACAGCATCTTCAAGGAATACTCCTTTGCCATACATCTGCTCGATCATTTTTCTTGGAGCTTTTCCTTTACGGAATCCAGGGATGGAAATTCTTCCTTTTGCTTTCTGGTATGCATTCTGCATTGCTTTTTCTAAATCTTCAGCGGCAACTTCGATAGTAAGTTTCGCCATGTTTTTTTCCATTTTTTCCACCTGTAAACTCATGTTACATGTTCCTCCTTAATTTTCAGGTTATGATTGCGACTGGTTTTTCAGCTGCGTTATATCATTCACAGTTTTTACCTATTTCTATATATTTAAGTCTAAGCTCCGCTCCCACTGTTGCAGAAGCGGGAGACCTCTCTATAACTCAATTATATATTTACAGTCATTGTAGCAGTATAGCACAAAAAATCCAAAAGTGCTAGTGTTTTTTCGCATAAAAATAAGGGTTTGAGGACGATTTAGCGGGTATATACTACTGATTCTGCGATTTCTTTTGCTTTTTCGTCATTTTCAAGCTGTGAAATCAGGGAAAGTGCGAAGTCTACAGCTGTTCCCAGACCACGGCTGGTGGTTATATTTCCATCTACTACCACATTGTCTTCGCTGGTCTTGGCACCGTCTCCTGCAATAATTTCCATGAAGGACGGATAAGAGGTGGCTTTGCGGTTTTTGAGGAATCCAAGACCTGAGAATACACTTGGTGCAGCACAGATAGCGGCGATTTTTTTGCCTTTGCTGTTGAAATCTGTCAGAAGGTCTGTAAGTGGTTTGTATCCTGCAAGATATTTGGTTCCCGGCATTCCTCCCGGGAGGACAAGCATATCGGCATCTGCGAAGTCTGTTTCTGCGAATGTTGTATCAGTGAGCATGGTGATACCGTGAGATGTCTGGATCTGTTTGGTTTCTTTGATTGATACAGTTTTGATATCAATGCCGGCACGGCGGAGAAGATCTACTACTGTAAGGCCTTCGATATCTTCGAAGCCGTCGGCGAGGAAAATGTATACTTTTTTGCTCATTTTGGGTTCCTCCTGATTGATTTTTTTGTAAAAGTTTCATCCTATTTTCTGAAATGGATTATAGCATTTTTTGTTTGGAGTTACAATGTTTGTTTGGAGCTTTCTGCTTCTACCATATCTCTGGTTTCAAGTCTTTCGGCAATGGATCGGGATATGTTTCACCGTTTAAAGTTTCTGTCAGTTCTTCTCTGGCTTTATTTACTAACTCTGGTTTTTGCAGGAAGTCTATGGCCGTGAGAGCCATGATCCTGGCGGCATAGAGCATTCCTTTGTGGGCGATTGAAGATTTACCCTGGGCTGCTGCCTGCCAGGAGTGGAGGGCGGTTCCTGCTGCGAATGTTGGGATGTTGAGATGGACGGTTGGTACCAGCCAGCTTACATCGCCCACATCAGTGGAGTATTTGAGATCACTGTACAAATTCTGGTATGCCATTGGCTCAAAGATTGGTTTTTTCATTACTTCAGCAGCTTTGGGGCCGAAGTAGTCCCGGGCAATTGTGGGGAGTTGATTTTTGTCCTGATCTGAGAGGGACTGTTGGAATTTTTGTGCGTAGGCATATTCTTCTTCAGTGTAAGTGATCGGACCCAGTTTTTCCAGATATGCATTCATATGGTCTGCAAGGATTTTACTGGAGATTAAGTTGGAATAAGCAGCTACCTGGCGGATTTCTACGGTGGTTTCGGTCATAAGTGCTGCGCCCCTGGCTATGTTGCATACACGGTTATAGAGTTCTTTTACCTGGGTGATTTTGGGGGCGCGGATAGCGTAAAGTACCTGAGCCCTGGACTGGACTACATTTGGGGCATCTCCGCCTGTATCTGTTATGGCATAGTGGATCCTGGCCTCATCTATCATGTGTTCACGCATGTAGTTTACGCCCACATCCATAAGCTCTACTGCATCCAGTGCAGAGCGGCCCAGTTCGGGACACATGGATGCATGGGCCGAAGTTCCGTGGAATGTAAAAAATACTCTGAAATTTGCCTTGGTACTTCCGTAGCATGCACGCCGCCCCTGCTCCGGGTGCCAGCAAAGAGCCAGGTCACAGTCATTGAAATAGCCATCACGTACAAGAAAGGCCTTGCCGCCTGCATTTTCTTCAGCAGGGCAGCCGTAATAACGGATTGTGCCTTGCAGGTTGTGTTCTTTCACAAAGTCTTTTAATGCAATGACAGAGGCAAGAGTTCCTGTTCCGATAAGCTGATGGCCGCATCCATGACCACAACTACCAGTATTTGCAGGAATTCTTTCTGCTGCATCTGCCTTCTGTGAAAGTCCCGGCAGTGCATCAAATTCTCCAAGGAATGCTATGACTGGTTTTCCTGATCCATATTCTGCAATAAATGCAGTCTTCTCTCCTGCCAGATCTGCTTTGATGGAAAACCCTACCTGTTTTAATACATGCTGCAGCAATTCAGAAGATCTGTATTCCTGGAATCTGGGCTCTGCAAATTCCCAGATCTTATTGCTGATTTCAGCATAATAGCCTTTCTTACTGTCGATTTTTTCTGAGATTTCTTTTATGTATTCGTCTGTATGATCCATTCTGTTGTCCGCTTTCTTTTTTATATTTCCAGTCACATATCCGCACTTCACTTCACAGCATCAACAGTTATTCAAAAGTCTCTGATTCTCCATTTTCTTTGTATACTCAAGACACAGCATTGTAATATCATCAAACTGGTCATTGCCTCCTACAAAAGCGTCAATATCCGCCTTTACAAGCTTCAGAGTTTCTTCCGGATTACTGCTTAAGCACTGCTGATTCAGAACATGATCCAGTCTGTCCATTCCGTACAGCTGCCTGTCCTTATCCGTTGCCTCTGTCACTCCATCTGTATACTGGAATATTTTGTCTCCGATATTCAGCTGAAGCTTTTGTTCCTTATATACGATGTCCTCTATCCCTGCAAGGACGAAACCAGCACGTATTTTGTAGGCTTCATAGGTGTTGGTTTCCTTGCGGTAAACAAACGGCATTTCATGTCCGGCGTTTACATACCTGAATTCACCGGTCACAAGATCCAGCACACCCTCAAAGGCTGTAATGAACATTCCGTTTTCATTGGATTCACACAGAATATTATTGACCTCTGTAAAGACTTCTCCCAGGTCTCTGCCCGGCTGTGTATGATCCTTGATCAGGGTTTTGCCGATAACCATGAAAAGGGCTGCCGGAACTCCTTTGCCGGAAACATCAGCCATAACAATCGCCATATGCCTGTCATCAACCATAAAGAAATCATAAAAATCTCCGCCAACTTCCTTTGCCGGTGTCATGGTCGCATAAATATCCATCTCGTCTCTGTCAGGAAATGCAGGGAATATACATGGAAGCATGGAAGCCTGGATCTGTGTTGCCACGTTCAGCTCTGCTCCGATACGTTCCTTCTCAGCAGTCACCCGGGTAAGGTTATCCATATAGTTAATAATACTTTTCTGCATGGATTGGGTTGCGTGATAAAGTTCTTCTATCTCATCTCTGGTATGAATATCAAGATCTACGATGTTGTTCTCATCATACCCTTCCTCGCCATTGCCAAATTTGTGTGTTGCTTCTGTAAGCAGTTCAATAGGCCTGGATATTCTCTTTTTGATTTTTCTGGATATGCCCATATCGGCAGCCAGGATGATCAGAATGCAAAGACATACCATCAGTACAGTAAAACGAATGGTATTTCTGACAATCTCTGTCATGTCAATATCTACAAAGGCAACTGCACATTTTTCTCCGTCAGATGAAAGTACCGGCTCTCCGGCAGATGACAGCCATCCAAATTCTGTTCTGCTCACAGTAGGCTCCAGGCGTTCGTTTCCTTTCAGTTTATCAAATCTTTCCGAAAGCTCTTCCTTATAGCCAAGAGTCAGATAACCTGACGAAGGATCAAACAGATACACACTGGAATGATCCTGGATCATCTGAATATACAGATATTCAATATTCATATCTGCCTGTATAGAATGAAGATATTCATTTATCCTCTCATAATTCTGATACATGCCTTTCTCTTTAAGCCAGTCTATGATCGGCTGTTCATCATCAGCCGCTACTGCTTCTTTCTGGATCTGTTCAAATTCTTCCGTATCTATCTCTTTACACAGTTCTTCGATAAAATCTCCATTTACCTGATCTGATACCGTCTTCGCGATTTCAAGCGCTTTATCATTATAGAGTTTTCTATACTGTCTGTTATTCACAAGAGAACTTCCAAGAAGCATTAAAACCCCAACCACCAGCATGGAACCGATGAGAAATTTAATCAGTTCAACATTCAGCTTTCGTCTTTTTTCCATGCTCTTTGACCTCCTTTTTTGTCTCTGTGTGCTGCAAATGTGGTGCTGATCAGGAAAGCTGCTGAAAGCACACTCACAAGAATCAGCACAAAGATAAGGCCTCTGCCTACACCAAGGACCAGCACATAGCCAAACACAAAGGAACCCAGAGACTGTGCACCATTCTCAAACAGGCTGTAAACCCCAAGTCCTCTGTCATATCCAAACCGTTCTACATCCTTCAGATCTGTAAAATAACTGGTAAGTAATGGAATCCCAAAGCTGTCTGCAACTCCAATCAATGCCAGTGCGATCAGAAGAGATGGTATATTCTGAAGCATTGCCACCTCCAGAAAAGCTGCTGCATAAATAAACGCAGCTGCTGCAAGCCCCAAATGCTTCCATCCTCTGTTGGAAAAGAATTCCGTGAGAGGAGTTCCCAGGATCAGTACAAAAATTCCGTTTAAAAGATAGGTATATCCAATATAGGTTTCCGAAAGTCCCCATTCAGAACCAACAATAGGAAACATATAATTCAGGAAATATCCACAGATCAGAAGCGGAATCATCATCAGCAGAAAAAAACTAATAATCCTTGGACGAAAGATAAACTGAACAATATTCATATGTGTATCTTCTGTTTCGCAGTTCTCCTCTTCGTTATCTGAAGTATATTTACTCATATACTTATTTGCTACCAGAAACAGCAGCACACTGAGTACTGCAGTGACAGCAAACAACGCTGTATAGGACATCCATTGCAGAAGGAAGCCACCAAACACAACTGCACAGTTTGCACCGCTCAGGGAGGATACACTGTAATAGGCATAGGCTCTGTTCTTCTCCTCATCAGGAAGCTCCACGATCATAAGATTGACAAGTAAAAGCAATACTCCCCAGCCTGCTCCAAGAAGCAGGGCGCTTAAAGTAAGCAGCCATATATTGGGAACCACTCGCAATCCAAGTCCTGCTGTAAGCAGTACAGAGCTTACAAAAACAGATCTCTTTGCCCCAAGCTTATGTATTACCTTTCCGCCAAGCGCTGAGAAAATGGCGCCGGATAACACCTCTGCAGATATAGGAACTGCTGCAAGCATGGCCGGTGATAATCCCTGTACTGACATCTTCTCAGAAATCTTCATTGCATAGATGGGAAGAATCGCACAGGTCAGATTTGTAAAAAAGAAAACAAGAAATACAATAAATCTGAAAATTTCCACAGGAAGTCTGCTATTGTTTTCCTCCTGTTTTCGTCTTTTCAGTTCCTGCCTTCCCTTTATAAAATAAATCACCTCAAAGGTAAGCATGAAAAATACTACCATAATTGCGATCAGGTTGATGATCAGAGACACCTGGATCTCTCTGCTTTTCTCTGTCAGACTGTTCATATCTGTTCCGACTTCTATAATCCCAATAATATCTCCGCTTTTATCCCGGATGGGACTATGGATAAATACAAAGCTTCCGGAGCTTGAGTTTGTAGCATAGGTTTTTGTAGCCCCCTGCTCCATAACCTCCTGAAGATCTGTGCCTTCATATTCCCAGTCATAGGGATAGGACACACAGATATCCTCCAGGGTATAGACCAGGGTAACCGTTCCGTCTTTTACTTTATAAAGTACACAGTACAGATCCTGTGAACTGTCAGAATCCGAGAAGAATACATCCCTTACTACCTGCCGGACCTGTCTGTAATCCTCATTCATAAAATCAGAAGGCTTTTCCAGCCTCTGAAATGCATCTGCAGGAAGTCTGTTTGTTACTGCTGATGCGGCAAATTTCTCTCTTGTATAGGTTTCATCGACCAGCAGACTTTGAAACTGCGGAAACAAGGTGCCAATAAACAGAGCCGCAACTCCCACAATAATCCCTATGACTGCCATGGTAATCTTTGCATAAAAGCTGAATTTTTTTACCAGTATCTTTAACAAAGTCACCGCAAAAAACAAAACAGCAGCGACAATCACTGCACAGGCAGCCCACAGCAGGCAGTTCCATACCTGCAGTTTTCCTGATAGCGGAACGTCCCAGAACTGTTCATAGTCCTCTCCATCCCACAATATAACAGAATAATTGGTAGAGGAAACCAGGGTTCCCGGTGCACTCACATGATATGCAATCTCTCTTTCCTTCAAAGACTCTTCCACAGTAAGTCTGTCTGTATTTCCTGTATTTTCCATATCACAGGGTATCCGTATGATATCCCTGAGACCAATATCAGCTGAATAAAGCACTCCATCCGAGTAACTGATCTCCTGCGGAATACTTCCGTCAACTGTATCACTGTCATAGAGCAGTTCATCCTGTCCGCTGTCTGTATATTTATAAATTTTACCGTCATAAGTCACATAAAACAGGCTATCACTGTCTCTGTCATAAGCACAACACAAAATCCTGTCCTGCGCATCAGCAACAGAAAAAACTTTCGAGCTTCCCTGTTCTGTGTTACTGACCAGAATGCCCTCCTTTTCCTTTTGCATGTAGATCACACCATGCTCGGTGGGTACCATTCCCACAATGTTGCGCCTTACACTACCCTTCTCTGCTTCTACAGAAGCAACCGTTGATATATATTTTCCCTTTGATGACAGTTTGACGATTCCTTCACTGGCAATCTGAACTCCCTGCTCAATACGGACATCATGAAGATACACATTCCCATCTCCGTCTGCCACAACCCGCTCAGCACTCAGAAAACTTTTATCAGAGGCACATGCCCGCCATAAAAGCCTTCCGTCAGCAGATATTTTCAATATTTTCCTGTTGGAATCATCAATCACATAAGTACATCCATCCCCATCTCCGGATGCATAGGATACTGAAGAAAATGTATAAGGTTTAAAAGGATTGGTAAACATCCATTCCCTGCCTGCATACACTACAAAAACAGAACATACTGTCAAAAGCAGCATAATTATTAAAATCCACTGTTTTTTTCTCTTATGTTCCATGCACCTTAACCTCTTTCTGTTAATGTAAGTTTTGATAGCAGAGTATGGGCAGGCGCCATATGCTCTTTATAATAACGCAGATTTTCAACTCCCATATCTTCTGTGTAATTGATCGTATCTGCAGACTGCAGATATCGTTCAAAGCTTTCCCGCAACAAATACTCATTAATTCCCTTGATCCGGTTAACTGCATTTTTATACTGATATACGCCAAGTCCGTTACGGCAGCTCACAATACAAAGTCCTGCCATTTTTCCCTCTACTCTTACAAGGATTCCATTAATCCTGATTTTATCAAAAACAGGAACCAGATTGTCGATCACCCGGAGCAGGCAGCCACAGTGGCACTCCTCACAAGTTTTCTCCCCACACCATTCCCTTTCCATAAATTCCCGGATCTCCTCCCGATGGAAAGGGGTTATCTCTTCTGTCTCATATGCAAATCTGCGTTTGAAATAATTATAACGGTAACGGTCATCCTGCATATCCATACCTGCCAGAAACTGCTCAGGCGTAAAGGTATAATCCATATAATCACGGTTATCCTCTATTTCAAACTGAATGCCGCTGGCTTCATAATAAGGAAGCATCCATGGAACCACATCCATAATGATCAGCTGTGCATCAAATCCCGCAAAATCTTCCTTCAGGATCTGCATAGCTTTCTTTATCTTTTCCTCCGTATAGTTTCCTACAAACGGAACAGCTACCGGATACCCTTCTGTATTCAAATATGTAATATTGATTAAAAGCCCTTCTGCTATTTTGAAGTAGGTGGGATAGGAATCTCTCCATCCAATCAAATTCAAAAAGCTGGTGTTGGCTGACCAGTGTTCATTCATACTGTCATAATACGGATCAAACAGGCTCTGATCCTCCACTCTAAGTTCCTGATAACCACGCGCAAGGAAGATTTCCAGCATTTTCTGTGGTATTTTATAATATTTTTTTGTATCTGATTTCATACGGCCTCCTCTGAATATCAGTGCATAATCTCCAGCTATGATCGTGAGAAATATTTACAGCTACGCACTTACAAATATTATATCTCCATCTTTCAAATATTCCAACATAATATTAAAGTTGTTGGTTATATTCATTCTTTATAATAAAAATATGGCTTTGCGAAGCTATTCCACAAAGCCATATTTTTATTCTATTCTATCGTCAGGATATCTCGGGTTTTCTGTGACCTTCGCTCACAAAAAACGCTTCGCGGGATATTACCAGTGAACAGTAACCACATAAGTTCTATTTTCTCAATATCACACATATTTTTCTTGTCTCATACTCACCATAAGTGTTATCATAATCATAAAACTGTACTGTCATTTCATATTTAAGGAGGAACATTTCTCATGGAAATCGAACGCAAATTTTTAGTATCCAAAGAAAATCTGCCTGCAGATCTTAATTCTTATCCACATCACAGACTGGAACAGGGTTACTTATCCACCGCACCGGTAGTCCGTATCCGCAAAGAGGATGATAACTACTATCTTACCTATAAATCCAAAGGTCTTATGACCCGCGAGGAATATAATCTTCCACTTACCAAAGAATCCTATGAACATATGCGTCCAAAAGCTGACGGAATCCTCATTTCCAAAACCCGCTATCTTATCCCGGAAAAAGATGGACTCACCATTGAACTGGATGTATTTGATACTCCTTATGAAGGACTCTATCTCGCAGAAGTGGAATTTTCTTCTGAAGAACAGGCGCTCAGTTATAATCCACCCGTATGGTTTGGCGAAGATGTTACGAACTCCGGTAAATATCATAACAGTCGTCTGAGTCAGGGAAATTTATAATAAAATAAAACAGCTCCGAAATATTGTTCTGTTAATATGTATTTGCAGGAATTGTAGTAACTCTTAGGTTCTGGAAATTCGCGTTATAAAAAATCCGCTCACTGTCTGAGCCGCTTTGTGGCGAGTTTGAGCGGATTTTTTATGGTTTTAGCGGATTTTCAGAGCCTTAGAGTTACTGAGATTACATCTTTTTACCTTTTTCAGCAGCTCCATTCAGAGCTTCAAAGACAGCACTTCTGAATCCCTTCTGTTCCAGGATTCTTACTCCCTCGATGGTGGTTCCGGCAGGAGAGCATACCATGTCTTTTAATTCACCCGGATGCATACCTGTTTCCAGTACCATTTTCGCACTTCCCAATACAGACTGTGCCGCAAACTGATATGCCTGTTTTCTTGGCATTCCCTGAGCTACCGCTGCATCTGCCATTGCTTCTATAAACATGAATACATAAGCCGGTGAACAGCCACTTACAGCACCTACAGCATCCATCAGGCGCTCCGGAACTACTTCTGTACGGCCAAAGCTGTCTGTGATCTCACAGATCTGAGCCAGTTCTTCTGCCGATACTTTCTCATTGGCACATACACCAGTCATACCCTCCCCAACCTGAGCAGGAGTATTCGGCATCATTCTTACCACTTTCAGAGGCTGTCCACATTTTTCTTCTAACCAGGCAAGAGTTTTCCCCGGCGCAATGCCTACAACTGTGTGTTCCGGTGTCAGTTCATCTTTTACTTCATTCAGCACTTCTTCATAAAACTGCGGTTTCACGGCCAGGAAAACCAGTTTTGTGTTTTTTACCACTTCATGGTTATCCAGGGTTGTAACCACTCCCAGCTTTTCTCTGCTTCGTTTGCTTCCTTCTTCTGTAAGATTGGAAACAATAATCTCATCTTTTTTATAAAGTCCTTTTTTCAGCATACCACTGATCATGGCAGAAGCCATATTTCCGCATCCGATAAATCCGATTTTCATAAATCTGCTCCTCTCTTGCAATTCCTGTTGTTTTCTGATAATTTATAACTGCTTTTTTCATATCTTTTTCTTGTTATAGATAATGATAATCATCCAGCAATCTGCCGTAAAATACTGAACAGTTACAGATAATTATAATTCATTACTGTCCAATATGACTGTAAAGGGACCGTCATTCACAAGCTCCACTTTCATATCTGCCCCAAATTCTCCCTGCTCGACAATATCAATGTGTTCTTTGCATCTGGCAATTATGTATTTGTACAGATTTTCAGCCATATCAGGGGCCCCTGCTCTTATAAAGGAAGGTCTGTTTCCTCTTTTACAGTCAGCATATAATGTGAACTGGGAAATAAGCAGAAGACTTCCGCCCACCTCCTTCAGGCCAAGGTTTGTCTTACCGTTTTCATCTTCGAAAATACGCATATTAACCATTTTATGGATCATTTTATCTGCGATTTCAACGGTATCTTCTTCTCCTACTCCGATAAGAACCATAAAGCCCTTGCCTATCTGGCCTCGTACTTCACCATTAATTGTCACTTTTGAATGCATTACTCTCTGAATTACAAAACGCATAATTCACTCTCCTTAATCAACGGATTTCTGTCTGTTGATAGATAGCATAGCACATTTTTATCCGTTTTTCCATTGTAAAGTGTCACCTTGCGGCTGTTATCTCAAAATCTTGTTACTCGTCACTCCGTTCTCAGTAATGCTGCACAATTTCCTTTCATCATCTTATAGTAAACCGGGATCAGAAGTGCACAGGCTCCGATCCATGCCATTGGACTGGCAATACATACAGATGTATATCCGATAATTCCGGAAAGACCTACTGTTGCAGCGATTCGCATAACCAGTTCAATCATACATGCAGCAAAAGGTGCTTTGCCATTCTGCATGCTCTGGATGGATGTACGGTATACTGCCAGCAGTCCAAGCACAAAGTAAAAGGGAGCTACGATCGTCAGATACATATCTGAATAGTGATAGATTTCTTTTGTGGGATCTGAGAGAAACATTCTTACGATCGGATGTCTCAGCAGCAGAATTCCAATACACATGATCAGGTTAAATGCTTCTGTCTGAATCAGACAGGCACGCACACCCTGACGGATACGGTCCCATCTGCCTGCACCAAAATTCTGAGCCACATAGTTGGAAATTGCGGTCATCATTGCATTGTTTACCAGTACAGAAAGCTTGTCTGCTTTCGATGCTGCGGTATATCCTGCAACTGCTGCAGTACCTTTCTGGCACGTCCGGATTTCATATGCGGCGAATACGGAAGTGATGTGGAACGCAGATGTTTTCGCCCTTTTCTCCAGAATTCAGCTGTCCCCTGCATCCTTCTTACTTCCGAAAGTTCATGTACCCGGACTGTAATTCAAAAGCTCAATGAAACAGAAGCACTCTTTGATCAGAAGACCTTATGTTATGAGTTGAAGATTAAGGGGCTTCTCTGTGAAATTTTCGGTATGATTCTCTGCGAACACCAGAATGATTTTGCAAAATTTATTCCGGCCAACTAGCTGGAACTGGAAAGGCTGGAACAGATGCTGAACTATCTTAATACGCATTTTGAATCCATCATCTCTCTGCAGGAACTGGCAGACCAGGTTCATCTGTCCAGAGAGGTCTGCTGCCGCATGGATATTATATTAGGATTCTGTGTCAGAAACCATTCCGGTATTGATTTACATGATACAGATATTGACTTTTTCAGACCTATTGTTTTCCAAAAAAGAACAGCCCCTTTGACTTATTATGCGTCAATGAGACTGTTCTTTTTTATTATTTGTGTTCAATCGAAGCCAGGGACTTACTTGATTTGGTTACATCCCAAGTGTGTCATTTACCAGAATAACATGGATTCTGTCTTTATGTCTGGAATATCTGGTGATCAGGAACTGACAGCAGATGGTATCCGGGGATTTGCAGTTAAAGCATTTTCCGGTTTCCTTACATGGAGTTTTGATATCAAATCTCTGCGCATTAGCTGTAGCTGCCACATTTCTGGCACGCTTCATTGCACTGTCAAGATCCGGACAGACTTTGTTTATACCTACAATAAAGATTACTTTTTTCGGGCCCTGGGCAATGCAGGATACACGGTTGGAATTGCCATCAATATTGACAAGAACACCATCATCTGTGACTGCATTGGCACTGGATAAAAAGAAATCTGCATCATAGGCTGCCATAAGTCCCTCACGAGGTTCAAGCTTTGCGCGGTCAATATAATTATACTCTCCATCCTGCAAAGCTTTGACCAGACCGATCTCATGTGCACTCATGCATCCGCCCATGGCGATCGTGCTTCCGTTTGGGATTAGTTCCAGGGCCTGCTTTAATGCTGCTTCTTTATCTTGTGCATAATACCCGGACATATTGCGGGATTCCAGTCCCTTAATCACTGTTTTTGCCAAAAGTTCATTTCTTTTTTTCATGTTTGCATCCATTGTTGTGTCCTCCCTCTGATAAAATTTAACATTCCACTTCTCAGTTCGTAATTTACATAATAAGACACAAATTACATAACTGTAAATCTGTGCATCTCATAAACTATTATACCAGATATTTATTTTGCAGAAAATCATTTAATCTGAATTTTTATTTTCTGCTTCAGGATTTATTCATAATTGTTGTCTGGTAAGTTGTGATATTTTCTGATAAAATGGGCATATAAAAGAGGACTATACTTAACGAATAAGGAAGTACCTAACCGATTTATCTGAAAAACAAAAATACAGATGAAGTATTCCGGGCTCTTTCCCTGACACCATTGATGTCCGGAAAGATGAGCTGCAAGGATATATTTAACAACCGTAGCAAGAATTCCCTCACCTCTATAGGGACGCCACTGAAAAACTATTTTTATACACATTATATAGTAGATTAAAACAAA